>JAPPDF010000101.1 GCA_028875575.1 Acidobacteriota bacterium | reverse complement strand
TCTTCGGTCGCGAGCACGCGCTGAAGGGAAAATTCCTGCGCCATGATCATGCCCGCTGGTGAGAAATGCGCCCTAGTCCGCATTTCTTAACGGTTTGCTGTCAGCTCGCTCCCGTCTCCTCTTCGGGGCCAGTCCGCTATAATTGGACCCTTTGTTCTGTGGGAGGTGAAACATCGTGACCTATTCCGGCACCGATTCCATCAAGAATCTGGAAGAACAACTGGGGGCGGGCACCTACTACAAGCGCAACCTGGAATTGGTTCGGGGACAGGGAGCCCACCTGTGGGATGCGGAGGGCAGGGAGTTCATCGATTGCGTGGGAGGCCAGGGGGCGGCCAATCTGGGCCACGCCAATCCCCATGTGAACCAGGCCATTCGGGACCAGGCCGAGAAACTGCTGGTGTGCAGCGAGCTCTTTTTTCACCAGGAGAGGGCCCGGCTCCTGGAAAATCTGGAACGGCTCACTCCGAGCAGCATCCAGCGGTTTTTCTTGTGCAACTCCGGCTCGGAGGCGGTAGAGGTGGCCTTGAAGTTTGCGCGGTTGGCGACTGGACGCCACGAGATCGTGGCTGCCATGCGCGGGTTTCACGGCAAGACCTTCGGGGCTCTGAGCGCCACCTGGAGCAAGGACTATCGACTTCCCTTCGAGCCCCTGGTTCCGGGATTCACCCACGTTCCCTTCAACCATCGGCAACGGGCCTGCGACGCCATCAGCCAACGTACGGCGGCGTTCCTGGTGGAGGTCGTCCAGGGAGAAGGGGGCGTCCGGCCCGGCACCCTGGATTTCCTGCTGGATGTGCAGGACCGCTGTACCGAAGTCGGTGCCATGTTTATTGTGGACGAAGTGCAGACGGGATTCGGCCGAACCGGCCGCATGTTCGCCTCGGAGCACTTCGATCTGTTCCCCGATCTGTTTTGCATGGCCAAGTCCATGGGTGGAGGGCTTCCTATCGGGGCCACCGGATTGAGTCAGGAGGTGGCCTCCCGGCTCTTCAAGCTGGCCCACAGCTCCACCTTTGGAGGGAATCCACTGGCGTGCGCTGCCGCCAACGCGGCCATTGGGTATTTGGAGAATTTCGAGCTGCCCCAGCGGGCACAAAAGCTGGGAACGCAGTTCATGCAGCAACTGAGGTCCATCGGTTCCTCTCGAATTCGGGACGTGAGAGGCCTGGGTTTGATGGTCGGAGTCGAGCTCAAGGAAAAGAGCGGTCCCTACATCCTCAAGCTCATGGAACGAGGAGTGCTGGCGCTGGCGGCCGGCCCGACGGTCATTCGCTTCCTGCCTCCCCTGGTCATCGAAGAGTCGGACCTGGATCGAGTCGTCGAGTTGACCGCTGAGGTTCTGCAGTAGTCGCTGGTAGGCCGTAACGGCTGCATGTCCATGGGCGTGCCCGCGGCCTGTCTGGAACAAGACTATCGAACATCGATGTACAGGACGCACAGGATTAACAGGATGAGAACATCCTGCACGAGAAGCCGGCTCAGGCGATGATCCGGTCCGGGATTGCGGATGCCCGGAATTCAGGACACCAGACTCTGAAGACCAAATCCTGTATATCCTGATCCTGTATATCCTGTGCATCGATGTTAATAATCTAACTAGTGGCAGTGCGCGCCGTTGAGGCAGATCCGTCTCGCTTAGTGTCCCTTCGTCGTCCTTCTTGTGTCTTCGTGGATAACTCTTTTTTCGCGCTCTTTGCAAAATTCCCGGCGGGGCAGGTCATCTTGCCGGAAAACCAGAGGTTCCGCCTTTTTCTATATCGGGTGCGACCTGGTTAAAAAGGCTGTCTAACCACAAAAGGCACAATTTGTGTTTTTGTGCCTATTGTGGCCATTCCCGGTAAACGTCCCGCTGCCTAATTTAGCAAAAGGTTCTTTGTTTCAGGTTTCTTCGAGGCTGGAAATGGCCGATTCCGAACTGCAGTTGTTGCGGCAGATGTTGAGCATTCCCAGCCCCTCCGGTCAGGAAGCCCGCCTGGCGCGCTTTTTGGTCGACACCATGGCGTCCATGGGCTTTCGCTCCTACCTGGATGGGGTGAGCAACGCCATTGGAATCGCCGGGCAGGGGCCAAGGACCATCGTGTTGCTGGGACATATCGACACGGTGGCGGGAGACCTTCCCGTCAGGATCGAAGGCGGCCGGCTCTACGGAAGGGGCTCGGTGGACGCCAAGGGCCCCATGGCCTGCTTCATTGCCTCAACCCGGCGCCTGATGCAGGAGCTCAACGGGCAGGGGAAGAGAATCGTGATTGTCGGCGCCGTCGAGGAAGAGGCGGCAACCTCTCGGGGAGCGCGGCAAGCCCTTTCGGACCTCGATCCACCCGATTATTGCGTCATCGGTGAACCGAGCGGCTGGAACGCGGTGACCCTGGGATACAAGGGCCGACTGCTGGTGGACTATCGGTTGCAGGTTCCGCTCAGTCATACGGCCGGCCAGGAGCGATCGGCCTGTGAGCAGGCGGTTGACTACTGGTCCGAGGTTGGACGCTGGTGTGACCGGTTCAACGCGGGGCAGTCGCTTTTCGGCCGTCTGCAGGCATCTCTGCGCTCCTTCAACTCCAGCAGCGACGGTATCCATGAAACCGTCGATCTGCGACTGGGATTCCGCATCCCCTTGGGATTCGCCCTGCAATCCCTGGAAGATTACCTGTCGCGGACGGCCAAGCCGGCCCAAGTCTCATTTTCGGGACGCGAGGCTGCGGTGAGGCGGGACAAGTCGAACCCTCTGGTCAGGTCGTTCCTCAGATCGATCCGCGATCTGGAGGGTCGGCCGAAGTTCAAGCTCAAGACGGGGACCGCCGACATGAACGTGGTGGCGCCGTTCTGGAAGTGTCCCATGGTGGCCTATGGACCCGGAGATTCCAGCCTCGACCATACGCCCCAGGAACACGTCGAGATTGCCGAGTACAGACGGTCAATCGACGTGCTAGAATCCGTTTTACGACTTCTGTAGCCGCATCGCAGAGTACCATCCCTTCCGCGAAGGTAGCCGGTGACCGAGCCCAATCCGGGAACAGCCGTGGTCTTGACCAGCCCCGAGGTGACCGCCAAGGAGCGGCGTCTCGGCGAGATTCTGAGGGGACTGGAGTCGGTGGTGGTGGGCTTTAGCGGAGGGGTGGACAGTGCCTACCTGGCCTTCATGGCCAACCGGGTTCTGGGCGACAAGGCGCTCTGCGTCACAGCCATCAGCCCTTCCTATCCCGCTTTTCAAAGGAAAGAAACGGCCGAATTCGCCACTCGCTTTCGTCTCCGCCACCTGGAGATTCTGACGGACGAAGTGAAGGATTCCCGATACCGGGAGAACTCGCCGGATCGCTGTTATTTCTGCAAGAGCGAGCTGTTTTCCAAGCTGCAGGCGCTGGCCCGCCAGAGAGGCTTCCGGGCGGTGGCCGACGGTACCAATCGGGACGACCGAAGCGATTTTCGGCCGGGGCGGCGCGCTGCCCGGGAATATGTGGTTTGCAGTCCGCTCTCGGAGGCCGAAATGAACAAGGTCGAGATCCGGGAGCTGTCCAGGCGGGCCGGCCTGCCTACCTGGAACAAACCCGCCTTGCCTTGTCTCTCCTCCCGATTTCCCTACGGCACTTCCATTACCCCGGAAAAGCTGTCGATGGTGGAGCGCGGCGAGGAGATCCTGCGGCACTTCGGATTCAGGGTTTTTCGGGTGCGGTATCACGAAGCCCTGGTCCGACTGGAGATTTCCCCGGAGGAATTGCCCAGGGCGCTGGATATGGAGATGGCTGCCCTGTTGACCAAGGAATTCAAGGCCTTGGGCTTCAAGTTCATCACTCTCGACCTTGAGGGTTACCGCTCGGGCGCACTCAACGAGGTTTTGCCCCTGCATCCGTCACAACGACCGTCCTGACCGGGAATCGATCGGGTCGGCTCCACTCGGTGACGGCAAAGCAGCAAAGCAATGAAAGTTCTCGTCATTGGATCGGGTGGGCGCGAGCACGCGCTCGCCTGGAAGATCGGTCGTTCATCCCTTGTCGACAAAGTCTTCTGTGCCCCTGGAAACGGTGGGACGGCTTCCATCGCCGAGAACGTGCCCCTGGCGGCGGACGACCTTCCGGGGTTGATGCAATTCGCCCTCGATCGTTCCATCGACCTTACTGTTGTCGGACCGGAACTGCCCCTGGTGCTGGGCATCGTGGATCGTTTCCAGGCCCGCGGGCTCTCTATCGTCGGACCCACCGCCGCCGCCGCCCGCCTTGAGGGAAGCAAGATTTTTGCCAAGGATTTCATGAAGCGACACCAGGTTCCGACGGCGGCCTGCATGGTCTGCAATTCCCTTGAGGAAGCCATGGGGTCTATCGGCCGGGGCGATCTCGGCTTTCCGCTGGTCGTCAAGGCTGACGGGCTGGCGGCAGGGAAGGGAGTCGTCATTGCCCAGGACCGGCAGCAGGCGGAATCGGCGGTGGAGCAGATGATGCGCCGGCGCGTCTTCGGTGAGGCCGGCGACAGAGTCGTACTGGAGGAGTGCCTGACGGGCCGGGAGGCCTCCTTTCTGGTTTTCTCCGATGGGGAGCATTTCCTGCCCATGGTGCCTTCCCAGGATCACAAGAGGGTTTTCGACCAGGATCGAGGTCCGAACACCGGTGGCATGGGAGCCTACTCGACCGATGAAATTCTGTCTTCAGAGGAGCAGAGGGAGGTCCTTCAAGCCATTGTCGGCCCGACCATCCGGGGAATGGCGGTCGAGGGAAGTCCCTTCCGGGGCGTACTCTATGTCGGCCTTATGCTGACGCCAGACGGCATCAAGGTTTTGGAATACAATGTCCGCTTGGGTGATCCCGAGGCCCAACCGGTGCTGTTTCGCCTGGAGAACGATCTGGTGGAGGTGCTGCGGGCCATTCACGGAGAGACCCTGGATTCGGTGCGGTTGCGCTGGGATTCCGACTGTAGTGTCTGCGTGGTGATGGCCTCCGGCGGTTACCCCGGGAAATATCCAACCGGAATGCCGATTCAAGGGGTTGGGGATGCCGAGGCGGTGGGGCAGGTCAAGGTGTTCCACGCCGGCACGCGGTTGCAGGACGGGCAGCCGGTGACCGCTGGTGGACGGGTTCTGGGAATTACGGCCAAGGACGTGGATCTCCAAGCGGCTGTTGCCCGGGTGTACCGTGCCCTCGAAAGGGTGCGGTTCGAGCCGATGCATTTTCGGACCGATATCGGGCGCCAGGGGCTGAACTAGAGGAGTGCCCCCGGTAGCTTTTAGCCAGGCCCGAATCGTTTGTTTTTGAGAAATTCATTCTGGATCAACCTTGGAGGGTGAAATTATGAAACCGGTCGTCGGTATTATCATGGGTAGTGACTCCGACCTGAACATCATGGGAGAAGCTGCCAAGCAGCTCAAGGCATTCGACATTCCGTTCGAGATCGATATCTGCTCCGCTCATCGTTCTCCGGCCCGGGCCTCGGAGTACGCCCGAACCGCGGCGGACAGGGGTCTGAAGTGCATTATCGCCGGTGCGGGAGGGGCAGCCCACCTGGCGGGAGTCACTGCCGCCGAAACCGTTCTTCCGGTGATCGGTGTCCCGGTTGACAGCAGCCCGCTGTCCGGTTTCGATTCCCTGCTGGCCACGGTACAGATGCCGGGAGGCGTGCCGGTCGGCACCATGGGCGTGGGCAAGTCCGGCGCAGTCAATGCCGCTATCTTCGCCGCACAGATCCTGGCCACTTCCGATGCGGCGCTGGCCGACCGCCTGGCCGGATACAAGAGGTCTTTGGCCGACAAGATTCGGACCAAGTCCGCACATGTCAAGGCGACCTTCTCAGTCTGATTACGGGAACGTTTTGTCTCTTGACAACCAGGCTCATTCTGCTTAAGATTCCACTCCGTTCGGGCTCATGCAAGGCTGCATGCAGGTTCATTGGGGCCTACGCAACGTCGCGTAGTCTTCTGCCGCAACACCACCGCACTCCCCCAGCCGAAAACTCAACTAACGAAGTTCCATCCTTTTACGCCAAGGAGTAAACATGAACCCTAGAGAGCTCTTGCAGTTCGTCAGCGACGAAGGCATCAAGATGGTTGACCTGCGCTTTGTGGACTTGCCCGGCTTGTGGCAGCACTTTTCAATCTCTGCCAATGAGGTGGAAGAGGAGATGTTCGAAGAGGGCGTGGGATTTGACGGTTCGAGCATCCGCGGCTTCCAGGAGATCCAGGAGAGCGACATGATCCTCATCCCGGACGCCTCCACCGCCTTCAAGGATCCCTTCACCGCGGTCCCGACCCTCAATATCATCTGCAATGTCAAGGATCCGGTGACGCTCCAGTCCTATACCAGGGACCCGCGCCACATCGCACAAAAAGCTGAAAATTACCTGAAATCGACCGGGATCGGCGACACCGCCTACTTCGGTCCCGAGCCGGAGTTTTTCGTTCTGGACGATATTCGCTTCGATCAGTCCTATAACTACGGCTACTACTACGTGGATTCCAAGGAAGGATTCTGGAATTCCGGAAAAGAAGAGAATCCCAACCTGGGCTACAAGCCCCGCTACAAGGAGGGTTACTTCCCCGTTCCTCCCATGGACAGTCTCCAGGACATCCGTAGCGAAATGGTTCTGTTGCTGGAAGAAATCGGGGTCCAGGTGGAGGTTCACCACCATGAGGTGGGAACCGCAGGGCAGTGCGAGATCGACATGCGCTTCGACACTCTGACCAGCATGGCCGACAAGTTCCTGAAGTACAAGTACATCATCAAGAACGTCGGACGCCGGCATGGAAAGACCGTCACCCTGATGCCCAAGCCGATCTTTCAGGACAACGGGTCGGGAATGCACATCCACACGAGTATCTGGAAGGCCGGGAAGAATGTCTTCTACGAGCCCGGCGGTTACGCGGACCTGAGCAAGACGGCCATTTACTACATCGGCGGAATTCTCAAGCACACGCCCGCCCTGCTGGGTTTCTGCGCGCCTACCACCAATTCCTACCGTCGCCTGGTTCCGGGATATGAGGCTCCCATCAACCTCATTTATTCCCAGCGCAACCGTAGCGCCGCGGTCAGAATCCCCGCCTATTCCCGAAGTGAGAAAGCCAAGCGGGTGGAGACCCGATTCCCGGATCCCTCCTGCAACGGGTACCTGGCGTTCGCGGCCCTGTTGATGGCAGGCCTGGACGGAGTGCAGAACAAGATCACTCCCCCCGATCCCATCGACAAGGATCTCTACGATCTGGCTCCGGCCGATGCCGCCAATGTGAAGTCGACTCCCGGCAACCTCGAGGACGTGCTCAATGCGCTGGAAGACGACCATGACTTCCTTCTCAAGGGAGACGTCTTCACCAAGGATGTGATCGAAACCTGGATCGACTACAAGCGATCCCGGGAGGTCGACCCCATGCGGTTGCGACCGCATCCCCACGAGTTTGCCTTGTACTTCGACATCTGATTCTCGTCGAAGAGCGGCTTGCCCCGGTTCCTCCGCAGGGCAAGCCGCACCCCCTTCAGCTGCGAAGCACCGGTCGCGTTGCATTCGAATAGCGAAGAGAATGGCTATCGCCGGAGGGGAAGAGCCACCACCTGCCGCTACACCCTATTTCCGCTCACCCGGTGGCTGAAGCCGGACGGTCGCTTCCGGGTCACCTCGAATTCGCTTGCCTTCCAGATAGATTGGGTAGAACATAACCACAAGTTGTAGGGGGGGGGACGGATTCGCCCCACTCCTGGTAGAGGTCGAACTCGAGATCCTGCTTCCATGAGTCGAGTGTTCATTGTTGCGCTGACGACGGCGCTGCTTGCGTTTTCCCCCACCGACCTGGCGGCGCTCAAGATCATCGACTATCAGAAGAAGCTGAATCCCCGCTTTGCCAAGCGCTCGCGCAAGAGCACCCGCTTCATCATCATTCACTCCACCGAAGGCAGTCTGCCCAGTTCCTTGAGAACCCTTTCCCGCGGCAAGGTCCGGCGCCGGCGATATATCAGCCGGGGTGGACACGCCCACTACCTCGTCGCCAAGAACGGTACGGTCTACAGGATCCTCGATCCCAAGTACCGGGCGAACCACGCCGGCGTCAGCATGTGGAACGGGCTGGACCGGCTCAGCGACCATTCGCTGGGCATCGAGCTGGAGGGGTACCACAATGTGCCTTTTGCGGATCGGCAGTACCGGTCTCTGAAGGAATTGCTGCGAATCCTGCAAAAGCGGTTTCGGGTGAAGGATCGGGATGTCCTGGAACACTACCGAATCGCTTATTCCAGACCGAACCGGTTCCACAAGAAGAGGCTTAGGGGCAGGAAAAAAGATCCGGGTATCGACAACTTTGACCGCAGGCGGGCCGGCTTGACCGATGCGTACCGTCGAGACCCGGACGTGGTCGCCGGAAGAATCGGGGCCAATCCTGATGGCGTCCAACTGGCTCGGAAATCCCGGCCGAAAGCGCCGGCCCGCAACGATGACAAACGGGAGGCCAACGGAGGCCTGGCGGCAGCGGCCCGGAATCCCAAGAAAAGGATGGGAAACGATGGCTTGGCGACAACGGCCCGAAACAGCAAAAAACGGCAGGACAACGGTAGCTTGATATCGCCAGCGGCGGATCCCTCAAGGAAAAACACCATCACCGCCCGCCGGACGGCGTGGAAGATTGCCGGCCGTCAGTACAAGGCCGCTACCACGCTCTATCGCTTCCCGGACGGTCGCTCGTTGCGCGGTCATGAAATCCAGGACTGGTCCGACATTCCCTCCGGTACCGTGGTCGATTTGGGAGTGGAAGAAGACAAGGTGGTCAGCCTGGATCGGGCGGAAGTGCTGCTTCCGGTTGTCAGCGAGGAAATGTCTCCCTGGAACATTGCCAACGTCCTCCACAATTCCTCATTCACCTACTACCTTTATCCCAGTGGCAAGATCATGGCTGGTCATCGGATCGATAGATTCGCGGATGTGCCTCCGGAAACGAGAGTCCTGATCGCCTACCGCCGGGTTCCCGCGCCACGCACCAGTGACCCCTTGGGAGAAGACCTGGACGATGTCTTCTTGAGCCATCAGACCCTGTATCTACTACCGGGCGGCGTGCTGCAGTCCGGAGAGCAGATAGAGAACTTTGCAAAGCTTCCCCGCGGAGCCATCGTTTTTACCAAGGTGGAGTAGGCTCTGTAGGCGGTTCACGGGTTAAGCCCGCATTTCTCACCAGGCCGCTGGAGGCATTACAAGAAGTAGATTATCTTCAGCACCTTGATTGGCTCAATGTCAAGGGCTTGCGCATCACAGACGGCGCTGGGCATGCCCTGGCTTGTCCTTTTCCCTTCAGCGCGCACAGGCTCCCTTGACCGTAGAAACCGCTACGCTCTTGGGTCGCGAGCACGCGCTGAAGGGAAAATTCCTACGCCATGATCATGCCCCCTGGTGAGAAATGCGGGCTAAGGGCTTGTATTTCGGTCGATTCGGCTCGAAGCAGCGAACCTGATAATAGCCAGCAGGGCCTTGAGGCCATCCTTCCAATTGATTTTTTTCCCCTCCTGGTAGCTCCTGCCCGAATACGCAATGGGGACTTCCAGCAGGCGGGCTCCTCGTTTGGCCAACTTGATGGTGAGCTCGGGTTCGATGCGGAAATCGTTGCTCTCCAGCCGGATGCTCTTGAGCAGGTCGGTGCGAACCATCTTGTAACAGGTTTCCATGTCGGAGAGGTTCAAACGGCTGACCAGGTTGCAGAGCGCCGTGAGGAACCCGTTGACCATCCGATGAGGAGAAAGGCTCCTTGGCTGCGGCGCTGCCCGGTGGAATCTCGAACCGAAGACGGCATCCACATCACCCTCCAGGAATAGCGGAATCATGCCAAGAAGCTCTTGAGGATGGTATTCGAGGTCGGCATCCTGGCAGACGGTGAGGTCGGTGTCCGCAAGGGTCAACCCTGTTCTCAGGGCTTTGCCCTTGCCGTAATTTCTTGGATGGCGGACAAACTGCCAGACAAATTTTGCTCCCCAAGCCTCCCTTTCCAGGGATCGCCGGAACTGCTGGAGAACAGTCGGGGTTTTATCGCGGGAACCGTCGTCCACCACGATCACCCGGATCGAAGTCAACAGCGGGCTGTTTCCCAGGACACGCAAACGGGAGAGGCTGGCGTGAACCAGAGATTGTTCATTGTAAATGGGGACGATGACCGAGAGTGTGGTGGTCGGTGTCATGGCGCGGGGCGCATTTTAGAACGTCGCCGGAATCAAGGCAACGCGTACGGGCACGAGCCCGCATTTCTCACCAGGGGGCATGATCGTGGCGCAGGACTTTTCCCTTCAGCGTGTGCTCGCGACCGAAGAGCGTAGCGGCCACTACGGTCGAGGGAGCCTGTGCGCGCTGAAGGGAAAGGACAAGCCAGGGCATGCCCAGCGCCGTCTGCTACCTGCAAGCCCTTACCATGGAGCCAATCAAGGGGCCGAAAGAAAAACTACCTTTCGTCATGCTACCAGCGACCTGGTGAGAAATGCGGGCTTAGCCCCTCAATTGCGGCATCCGGCGTTTTCTGATTGAATTATTCGGACTCGGGCCATCGGGAGCGGCAGCTACGAAGCGGGGCCGGTGATCCGGTCCGAGTGGGAAGGAAAGCGTGGTCCTGGGGCGAACCATTCTGGTTACGGGCGGAGCCGGCTATGTCGGCAGTCATGTCTGCAAGTCGCTGGCGGCAGAAGGATTCCATCCGGTAGTGGTGGACTGCCTCTCCCGTGGAAATGAATCGGCCGTGAAGTGGGGACCTCTCGAAAGGGTCGATCTGACGGACGGGGCTCGACTGAAAGCGGTAATCGAGCACCATCGACCCGGCGGGGTCATGCACCTGGCAGACCTGTGTGACGTCGGCGAGTCGGTGATGCATCCGGCCAGGTACTACCACAACAACCTGGTGGGAAGCCTGAATCTTCTGAAGGGAATGCTGGATCAGGGGATACGATCCATCATCTTTTCCAGCAGTTGCGCCATTTATGGAGTGCCCGGGGCACTTCCTATCCCGGAAACCGAGGCCAAGGTTCCGATCACGCCCTATGGGGTAAGCAAGCTGGTGGTGGAGCACATGCTGCGGGATTTCAGCATGGCCTATGGGATTGGCTACGTCTGTCTGAGGTACTTTAATGCTGCCGGGGCCGACCCGGACGGCGAGATCGGCGAATGCCATCGACCCGAAACTCACGTGATTCCCCTGGCCATTGAATCGGCTCTTGGCGAGAGAAGCCACCTTGAGATTTTCGGGACGGACTACGAAACGCCTGACGGTACGGCGGTTCGGGACTTTGTCCACGTTTCGGACCTGGCTGCGGCCCATGTCTTGGCCCTGCGCCATTTATTGGAGGGTGGCCGCAGTGCGGCGCTAAACTTGGGGACGGGTCAGGGACACTCGGTGAAGCAAATCGTTGCGGCCGTTGAACGGCTTTCGGGCAGGGCGGTGCCCGTCAAAGAGGGCTCGCGGCGGACCGGAGACGCTTCGACCTTGGTGGCCGATGCCTCCCGGGCCTTCAATGTTCTGGGCTGGACCCCGAAATACACCACCCTGGAAGACATCGTTGCGACCGCGCTGAACTGGCACCGTAAACCCCTTTTCGGCTGACCGATACCGGACAGTCTAGAGCGGTATCAGGAACCTCATGGACTTCGTGCCCGATTGGAAAGACTACTCGATTCTGCTTCAATTCGTCTGTCTGTTCGGGGGCAGCGGTTGGGTGACCTACAGGCTTGCAACTGGGGGGCTCCAGGGACCTTCCTTATCGGGCGCATCCTCCAGCACCCGCGTCGACCTGTTCAAGAGTGTGATCAGTCCCGCGTTGCTCAGCACTGTCTGCGGATTGATCGTGACCTCCTGTTTCCTCATGCTGAGCGCGCAACTGGGCGTGGCTCGAATTCGCTACCTGTTTGTGCTGCTGGCGGTCTACAGCCTGGTTTGCCTTGCCTGGCTGTTGAAATCGGGGACCCTGCAATGGCGTCTTCCGGCCTGGAGACGGCTGCGAGCCCGGTGGAGCGACTTGTGGCTGGCGGGAATCCTGTTGCTGGGTCTGTTCACCTTCGGAAGGACCGCCGAATATGTCGCCAGCCAACGAGATCCCGGGGAGCATGCCAACATTGCAGTACGTTTGGCCCAGGAGCAGAGCCTGCGCTTCAGCGATCCCGACTTCCGAAATTTCGATGAGGACCGGCAGAGGCTGTTCCTGCCGGCCCTTCTTGAAAATGCGCTTTACCTGGAAGCCGTGCCCGGTTTTTCACTGCTGGATGCGGAGAGCGGGGAAATGTTGCCGCAGTATCTGCACCTGTTTCCGCTTTGGCTGTCCCTGGCATTCAAACTCTGGAGGTTCGACGGGCTGTTCGGTTTCAATGTCCTGCTGGGTTTGCTGAGCCTCCTGCTGGTGGTTTCTTTGTCCATTGAGATTTTTCGGTCCAAGACCGTCGGGTTGGTGGCTTCGAGTCTGCTTTGCCTGAACCTGGGCCAGATATGGTTGGTGCGAAGTCCCTTCAGCGAGACCCTGGCCCAGGTCCTGTTGCTGGCCGGAGTCTGGATGCTGACCCTGTCCGTGTCCCGCCGCCAACGTGGTTTGGGCTTCCTGTCGGGATTGGTGTTCGGATTGAGCCTGATGGTGCGAATCGACTCCGTGCTGGCAATCCTGGCGGTGTCGGTGTTCCTGATCCTGGTCCGGTCGGGACTGGCCGGAAGGGTCGGCATAGCGGTTTGGCCTGTCGCGGCGGGTTTGACCGTCGGTGTGGGATATGCCCTGACCCACATCGCCCTTTTTGCCTATCCCTACGTGCTGTCCATTCTGCAACACCAGGGTGCGCTCTCCTTTCTTGACCGCCAATGGCGTTGGCTGTTGGCGCTGGCATTGGTGGCGACGGCCTTGGTGGCGTCTTCGAAGCGGCTGATGCGGTTGATGAGAGCCTGGCAGGAGCACCGTTTTTCGAAACAAAAGACGCCACAAGATCGTGTGACGCGACGCAAGATTGTATTTGTGAGCCTCTCGGCCTTGGTGATTGTTGCCTCCGTTTATGGTTATTTTCTCCGCCCCATGATGGGCACGGAGGGCAATCTGCTGCCGCTGGCACCACCCCACCAGGGAGCCATTCCCTATTACGATGAATTGAATCTGGTTCGACTGGGCTGGTATCTGACTCCCCTGGGCCTTGGCTTGGCCTGTATTGGCATCATCCTGACGTTGCGGCAGGTCGTGTTGAAGGGACAGGTTCGCCCCTTGCCCTTCTTGCTGTTGCTGGCTGCCTTTTTGCTGGTGTACGGTTACAAGTCTCGCGCATTTCCCGACAACTACTGGGTCATCCGCCGCTACGCCGAGGTTGCGATTCCGGCAATGCTCATCCTGGCGGCCCTGGTACTCCAGCGCTTTACTCGGCTAGCTTCCGGATACCCATGGGCATCGGCTCAATCCACCGTGCGCCGATTCTTGCCGCGAGTTTGCGGATCGGCATTATTGATCGCCATGATTGTCTCCCAGACGGTAGCGGCCTGGCCTTTTTTGGGCCAGGGAGAGCTTGGCGGAACCTGGGCGCAAATGGCGTTGCTGGCCAGCCGGACGACGGATGCGGATGTGATCCTGTTCGAGCGCGGGCGAGCTCAGCAATTTTTTCTCGGTCCCCTGAGAAACATATTTGGACAGCACGTTCTTCCTCTGGCCCACAACAAGCCGAATCCTGAAGCATTTGAGAGGGTGGTTGGAGAATATCTGTCGGCAAACAAGAAAGTCTTTCTCATCTCCTGCGACGAATGGACCTCCTTGGACAGTTCCAAGTACCTTTTCGAACCCACGGAGCGTTTTCATTTCACCACCCGACTGGTGGAAAGAACCTATAAACGCCTACCTGAGACCATGCAAAGTGTGCACTATAGTCTTCAACTCTACGAGGTCAAACATCGTCCGCAAGTAGACTCGAAGCCATACGAGGCATTCAACCGGCACTCCAGCTTCGGATATGCGTCAAATGGATTTTATCAACCGGAAATTGAATCCGGCGGCAATATATTCCGGTGGAGCCGGGGGGATGCGTCGGTGGAGATGCCGGAAATCGATACGACTTACCCGGCAATTCTGATCGCACGGCTCGCTCGCCCTCACACGGGGGCGGCAATTGAGTCTCCCGTAAGAGTCGTCTTTAATGGTCACGATCTGGGGTCTTTGCAGTTGTCCCCGGAATTCGACGACTACAGGCTTCCGATTGCCCAATCGCAGTTAGCCAAAGGTGAGAGAAATCTTGTTGAGATTCGATCGCAGACTTTTAATCCATCGACCCTGCAGTATGGTACTGATACACGTGACCTGGGGTTCATGCTGGAATGCATCAAGCTCCAATCACTCGTTCCGATGGGTGGAACCCCAGCCTATCAGGTGGAATTCGGTGCCGAGTGCGAGGGAATAGAAAGGAATGATTTTTTTCCAGCGGAAGCGGACGGGTATTCCTGGACCGGCCTTGCTCCGAGCTTGGTTTGGCCGGTTCCCCTGAATCCTGGCGATGACTATCAACTCGTGATTCGGACAGTCAAGTCGAGTCCGGATCCAAAATTTCGACAATTTCTAACGGTGTGGGTCAACGAGGTGAGATTGGACACAAGGGAGTTGATCGGCGTAGGAGAGCAGTTCCGGGAGTACGCATTCCCCATATCACCTGGATCCATTGACAAGGGTCCTACCACCATTCGTTTTCAGGTTCGCCCTATTTGGAATCCCAGTCTGGCGGGTGCATCGGCGGATTACCGAAATTTGGGGAGTGCCGTTCAATGGATCAGGATTGAAAAGCTGTAACCCGCCTGACAAACCAGTCGACTACAACTCTGTAGGGACTGTTGGAGTGGTGATGGAGTTCACAGGCGAAAGAATCGTCCCCGGAAGCGTCAATGCCGACCTGTTGAACGAGCACCTCTGCCGCTACGGGTTTGCTCAGCTCCTGGTGGAGGAAAAGGTAGTCCTGGACATTGGCTCCGGTGTGGGCTACGGAGCGAAAATCCTGGCTGAAGAGGCAAGCAGGGTCGTTGCGGTCGATCTGTCGGAAGAAGCAGTTCGCTATGCCAGTAGTGAATACGCGGCGGGGAATATCGAGATGATGGTCGGTGACGCACAGGACCTGCCCCTGGCCAATGACAGCGTGGATGTAGTCGTCAGTTTTGAGCTGGTCGAGCATCTGCAAAGCCAACAAGCTCATTTGCTCGAGATAAGCCGAGTACTCAAACCGGAGGGATTGACGGTTATTTCGACACCGAATCGAGTTTTCTACAGCCAGGAGAGCAACCAGGCCAATCCGTTCCACACCCGCGAGTTTGACTTCCAGGAGTTCTACGCTTTCTTGACATCCGTTTTCAGTTCGGTGGAAGTCTATTTCCAGAATCATATTGCCGGCCTGATTATTGGGAATCCGAGCCTATACCAGAGGGTAACCACCTGCCTTGAAGAAGATGTCGGCGATCTGGAAGCAACCTCCAACTATTTTGTGGCTATTTGCACCCGCAGTCGGGAATATCAACCTGCGCTGGGAAACTTCTGCCTGCTGCCGGGAACCGGCAACCTGTTGCGAGAGCACCAACAGAATATCCAGCGCTTGGAAAAGGAGGTCTCCAAGCTCGACAGCGCTCTGAAGCGGCTTCAGGAAGAGTACGAGGAACGCTCAGGATGGGCACTGCAATTGAACAGACTGGTCAAGTCGAAGGACCAGGCTCTGTTGCGCCTGCGGGAGGAATTTGAGGAGCGCAGCCGTTGGGCAGAGGCTCTGTCCCAACAAGTGGAAGATCGCACCCGTTGGGCGGAGGCTCTGTCCCGCCAATTTGAAGATCGCACCCGTTGGGCGGAGGAGTTGTCCCAACAAGTGGAAGAGAGAGACAAGGCAATAGTGAGACTTCAGTCCGAATTCGGGGATCGCACCCGTTGGGCGCAGGAGTTGTCCCAACAAGTGGAAGAGAGAGACAAGGCAATAGTGAAACTTCAGTCCGAATTCGGGGATCGCAGCCGTTGGGCGGAGGAGCTGTCCCAACAAGTGGAAGAGAAAGACAAGGCAATAGCGAAACTTCAGGCTGAATTCGAGGATCGCACCCAGTGGGCTCTGCAGCAGGACGCCAAGCTGCAGGCGATCCGGCAGTCAAAGCTCTACAAGTTGGCCAGGTTGCTGGGATTGAAGGTAAGGGCCTGAAGAGTCAGGCAAGGTAGACCAGGACGGCTTTCTGGTTTCCAAGATCGCGTGCGGCCGGGGTGATGATCGACTTTCCATCCACGTGAATCTTGCGGTCTTCCTTCACCGCCTGCCGAATATCCTCCTCACAAACGAAGCTGACCGGCTCCGGTGGATCCGGGGGTGTCTCGGGGGGCGTCGGCCGGGCTGGCGGTGGTGCCGGTTGGGGCGGTCGTTGGAATTGGAGCCGGCGGTCCGCCATCAGGCGATCCACCAGGGCCGAGACCTCTCCTCGATTGGCGGGGATTGCTTGCTGTCGCGGAGCGGTTGCGGCCTGGGACGAGTCCTCCCCGAGGTCCTGAGTTCGGCTGTAGGCGACCCGTTTGATGTTGATCAGGTGAAATGGGGAAATATTGTCGGAAGTGATGTTTCCGCCAAGGGTTCCGCATCCCAGTGTCATGCTCGGAAAGAGTCGGGTGGTGTAGCCCACGGCTCCCAGGGCAGCCTGGGTATTGACGACGATTCGAAAGACGGGCTTCTGCAGGCCGAACTGCCGAATGATCTCGTCGTTCTTGGAGTGGATCGCCAGGGTGTGCCCCAACCCTCCGTAGTTGAGCAGCTCGATGCATCGATCGCAGGCCGCCTCCCAGTCTTTCTCCACGTAAAACGCCAGAATCGGAGAGAGCTTTTCCATGGACAGGGGATAGTCCCGACCGACGCCGGAGAGCGGGGCGACCAGGACCCGGGTACCTTCCGGGATCCGAACCCCGGCCAGTGCTGCAATCGTTGCTGCCGGCTTGCCGACGATCTTGGGGTTCACCGTTCGCCTGGGAGTGACGACCACCTGGCCCAGCGCCTGGATTTCCTGTTCGTTCAGGAAATGCCCCCCGTTGTGCTTGATCTCTTCGATCACACGATCCTTGATGGCGGCATCGGTGATGATGGCCTGCTCCGAGGAACAAAGCGTGCCGTTGTCAAAGCACTTGCCGGTAAAAATGTCCTGAATGGCCTGAGGGATGTCAGCCGAGGATTCCACGTAGGCGGGAACGTTGCCCGGACCCACCCCGAAGGCGGGCTTTCCCACACTGTAGGCGGCTTTGACAAGACCATGCCCTCCGGTAGCCAGGATCAGGGCGGTGTTGCGATGGCTCATCAGCTCTCGGGTTCCTTCGATGGTGGATTGGGACAGACACCCAATCGATCCCTCGGGTGCTCCGGCAGCGACAGCGGCCTCCGACAGGAGTCTGCTGGTCTCCTGGATGCAACCCGCCGCCGAGGGGTGGGGGCTGAAAACGATGGTGTTGCGGCCCTTCAGCGCGATCAGGGCCTTGTTGATGGTGGTGGAAGTCGGATTGGTGGAGGGAATTATGGCGGCAATCACCCCCACCGGCGAGGCGATCTCGAGGATCCCCTTTTTCCTGTCCTCCCTGATGATGCCGACCGTCCTGAGGTCTTTGATGGCTTCGTGGACAAACTCGGAGCCGAACTTGTTCTTGAGGATCTTGTCGGCGACGTTGCCGAAGCCGGTTTCCTCCACGGCCATGCGGGCAAGCTTCTCCGCGGCTCCCAGTGCAGCCTCGGCCATTTGTCGGACCACCGAATCGACCTGGTCCTGGGAGAATCGAGAGAGGCGTTCCTGGGCCTGAAATGCCTTGTCAAGCAGTGACCGGGCCTGCTGAATGGACTCGAGATCTCTATCCATGGCCTGTGGGAGGTCCGGAGAAAATCAGGGAGGTTGGTCGGGGGAGTATCCGCCGGGGCGACGTCGGCGCTCGAGGCTACAGGGCCGCCATCATGCGCCTGTCACGCCGAGTGAACGGCTTAGCGAGTTTCGCCGGGGATGTTTTTTTCAGCTTCGGCGTGGGGGCTGGGAATGACGTGGACAGCTACCAGTTCGCCGACTCGCCGCGCCGCGGATGCGCCCGCATCGGTGGCGGCCTTGACGGCCCCGACGTCCCCTCGCACGCATACCGTCACGAAGCCGGCTCCAATGTACTCTTTTCCCACCAGAGTGACGTTGGCTGCCTTCACCATGGCGTCCGCCGCCTCGACGGCGCCAACAAACCCCTTGGTTTCAATCATTCCTAGCGCTTCGCCCGGCACAACCTCAGCTCCTGTGTCAGATTGGTGAGGGTGAAACTATCATTTAAGGGGTGTCGGGTCAACCGACGGCAATCGCGGAAGCCGCATGGCGAGAGGATAGTAACCGAGCGGATGCAGTTTCCACTCCACTTTTAGGGCAGGTATCCTTCCTTGGCTCTTACCCGGAAGTCCTTGTGCCGAGGAACACGCACCGAGATCTTGCGCCACCCACCGTTGCTGCCGCCGAACTCGGCCGGAGGGTAGTAACCGAGCAGATAGAGGTGCTGAAGATCCTGAACGATCTCGGTGAAGACCCGGCCGATTTCTTCGGGGCGTCTGATCCTGACTGCGACGCCTCCTGTCGCATTCGAAATCTCCGTCAGACGATCGATCAGGAGCTGGCTTTGCAGCGCCCGTCCCTGAAAAACGGTATAGATGGGAATCCCGACTCGCTTGATGGTCCTGACCGAGTCCTCCATCGAGAGGACGCTGCTGGTATCCTCTCCGTCGGTGAAGAGCAGGATGGCCTTCTTGCCGGTCACTCGGGCCAGATGCGGGGCCAGTTGGGCCAGAGAATCGAAGAGAGCGGTGCTCCCGGAGGCCCGCATGCGGAACAGGGCTCGAAGTGCCGCGCGCCTGTCCTTGGTAAACGGCACCAGGACCTGGAGCCGATTGTTGAAAGCGAAAAGGCCGAAACGATCCTGGGGCTTGATCTCCGTCAACAGATCGGCCACCGCATTCTTGACGTGCGGCAGCGGCTTCAGCATGCTTCCGGTGGTGTCCACCAGCAACGCGATCGTCAGAGCCGAGGTTTGGGACTCAAAGGCCTGGATTGACTGGATTTGACCGTCCTCTTCGATTTCGAAGTCAGCCGGCGCCAGTCCCGGAACGTATCGGCCTCTCTGGTCGAAGACAGCCGTATAGACCTCCACCATGCGGACGTCTATCCGGAGCGTCCTGACCTTGGGTATTTCGTCTGCAGAGGCCGTGAGGCACAGCCCACAGAGAAGGGATGAGGTCAGCAGCAGTCTCGACAAAACGTTCATTGGTTTGCCCGGGGCTCCTGTCAATGGCTCCACGCGGTCGAAGAGACTGGGTCTCAGAGAGCCGCAGGTGACGGGTTCAAAGGCTTAATTCTACAAGACCGAGCGATTTTAAACCTGGATCCGTTGCGATTTCAAATCCTTCCTCAAATTCTTGACAGGTGTCGGGCAGGGGCGTAGTATGAATGGCCCTTTTCTCTGGGGGAGACCCATCGTGTCCTTGGGCGCCGATCTGAAACGTGAGCGGGAACTTAGAGGGGTTACCCTGGAAGAAATAGCCAGGGAAACCAAGATCCGGGCCAGTTTGCTCGGTTACATCGAAGACGACCGCTTCGATCGATTGCCCGCCGGTGTTTTTCGACGGTCCTTTGTTCGGAGCTATGCCCGCTACCTGGGTATCGATGAGGACAAACCGGTGCGGGAATACCTTTTGGTGGAAGACCGGCTCAAATCCGCGGGCTACAGGTCCCGAGCCGCTCAGAAACCCCGGCCATCCTTGGGCGCGAAGTTGAAGACCCGGGCTGCAGGCGCAAAATCCGGCGCCATCTTTCCCTCCCTGGTGGCACTACTTGGGGCCCTCACGATCTTTTACTTCGTCGAAGTAGGCGCCCGGACAGACCAGGATTCGTTGAGCGTCCCCAAGAACGCCGGTGCAGCGCAGCATTCGCAGGATCAAGCCTCGGCGCCCGCACAGGCTTCCGGGAACAACGGGCAGCCTGCCGGTGTGAGTGGATCGGGTGATCAGGCCGGCTTGAGTGTCTTGGGAGAACTGGCTCCCAAACTGTCCCCTGAAACGCCATCGGAAGCCAAGCCCGTGTCGGTGACGGAGCCGAGGCTACGCATCAAGGGCCGAGAGCAGGCCTGGATAAGGGTCAGCGTTGGGGAAAGCACGTTGTTCAGCGGCATCTTGCGCTCTGACGAGACCAGGAGCTTTTCTCTCCAGCGGCCCCTGAACGTGAAGCTTGGAAATCCCCTGGGAACTCAACTCTGGGTGAACGATCAGGTTTTCGCCCAGCTCGGTGAGCCAGGGAAAACCAAGACCATCGTGGTTTCGGCAGAAAACTACCAGAGCTTTCTGGCCGCGCGCGACCCGGTCGTCCCATCCTCCAACCCATCGCAGGTAAGCACCCTCAACTAGTCCGCATTTCTCACCAGGGCACGCCCAGCGCCGTGTGTAACCGCAAGGCCTCACATTCGGACCAATAAGTTTCCAAAAATAAACGGAATTTCAGTATGAATCCAGCGACCTGGTGAGAAATGCGGGCTAGCGTCCCGTTCGAGCAGGAGAGGTCCATTCGAACTCCTGTTGTCAGTCTTTCCCCCGTTCAATGCGCTGCCGGTAGACCCTCTGAATTTCTCGGGTCCATGGCCCGACCTCGCCTGTCCCGACAGCTTGACCGTCCAGGTGGGTAATCCCGGTGATCTCGTCTGAAGTGCCGGCCAGAAAGGCTTCGCCGGCCGCCCGGAACTCGGCCAGAGAAAGGGACCGCTCCCGAAAGAAGAGCTTCAGCTCGGACGCAATCTCCTCTACATATTCGCGAGTGATGCTTGGCAATATGGCAGAAGTCTGAGGGGGAGCGACGATGGTTCGATCGAGAACTGCCAGGGCGGCCGAGGAGCTTCCTTCGGTGACATTTCCCTTGGTGTCCACCAGCAGCGCTTCATAGGCACCCAGCTTTCGGGCCTGCTGCTTGGCCAGCACATTGGGCAGCAGGTTGAGAGACTTTATGTCGCACCGGCGCCAGCGCAGGTCCGGAACCGACTGAACCTTGACGCCTGCCACGATCCCCCTGTCGGCAAACGGGCGCACGCTCATGAAAAAAGAAGGGCTCAAGGACTCGCTCCAGGAATGGTTTCTGGGGCTGGATCCACGGGTCAAGTGGAAGTAGACGGTAGCGTTGGGGATTTGGCTGGCGTGGTAGGTTTCCTCGATCCAACCCCGAATCTCCTCAAGGTTGGCAGGCTGGAGGTCAATTTCCCTCAAGCTGCGCTGAAATCGTCTCCAGTGTCGGTGCACCCCCCAAAGCCGACCCTGATAGGCGCGCACGACCTCGTAAACCCCATCTCCAAACAGACAGCCCCGGTCCTCCGCCGGGATCACGGCATCCTCGAGGGCACAGATGTTACCGTTGACGTTTGCCAGTTCGCGCATCGGACTTGGCGAAGCAATTAGACCAGGGGACTCGGCGACGCACCCGAGTTACAGGGCCCACGGGCCTGATCCCGCGCAGGATCCTGCCTCGGGAGGCGCGGCTTCAGAGCATTCTGCCGCCGTCCACGACCACGATTTGCCCTGTGACAAAGCTCCAGTCGGTCGCCATGGAAAGAGTCACCTCAGCGACATCCTCAGCCGTTCCCATACGATTGAGAGCCGAGGCCTTCCTGAAGTTCTCCCGCATCTCCGGAGCTCTCGCGACTCCGTCGAGCCAGCGGGTCTCGGTGAGAGCCGGAGCCACGGCATTCACCAGGATGTCGGGGCCCAGGGCTCGAGCCAATGACTTGGTCAGACTGATGACTCCGGCCTTGGACGCGCAATAGGCAATACAGCTGCCCTGTCCGGTGATTCCGGCCACCGAGGCGATGTTGACGATGCGTCCGCCGCCTTGTGCCTGCATGAGGGGAGCCACGGCACGACAGCAGAAATAGGTGCCCTTCAGGTTTACGGCGAAGAGGCTGTCCCAGATGTCCTCGGTCAGCTGCTCCAGGTCCGCAAAGTCGATAAATCGAGTGAAGCCGGCGTTGTTGATCAGAATATCGATGGCGCCCAATTCTCCGTGGACCCGCTCCATCATCTGCCTGACCTGGGCATCGGATGAGACGTCGGTGCGAACCAGCAGGCTGCGCCCTCCCGATTCTTGAACCGCGGAAGCCGTTTCGGAAGCCTCCGCTTCGGACTTGGAATAGTTGATGGCAACGGCTGCGCCCTCCCGGGCAAACAGCAGAGAAATGGCTCTTCCGATCCCGGTGCCGCCCCCGGTGATGAGTGCTGTCTTGCCGGCCAGTTTCATGAATGGTTTCCTCTCTTGACCGCCAGGGATGAAATTGAAGCCCCTAATATAACCTCACAGCCTGGAGATTGTTCAATTATTGTGGGGAGACACTCGTCTTAGATGGAGTAGTCGACACGTTCCGGTAGAGGGGCGGGTCTGGCAGGCTCCTCCAGCATGCCCGCTCCCACGGTGGCGTGGGTGGATTCGTCGATGAGCACGAAACCACCCAGGCTCCGGTTGCGGTGATAGCGGTCGTATAGCAGGGGAGTGGCCGTCTTCAGGGCGATTCGTCCGATCTCGTTGAGTTTCAGCACGTGAGCCGAGTCCTCTTCCAGGCGGTTGATGTCCAGCCGATAGTGCAAGTGGTGAACCATGGCCTTGGTGCTGTGGGTGGTGTGTTTCAGCAGGTACTTCTTGCCGAGCTGCAGGGGAGTCTCGTCCATCCAGCAACACATGGCTTCCAGGTCCTTGCCGACGTGGGGAAGATTGTCGGAGGCCACGATAAGGTCCCCTCGACTGACGTCGATGGTGTCTTCAAGCAGGATGCAGGCCGACATGGGGGCGTGGGCAACCTCCAGCGATCGGCTCATGAGTTGAATGTCCTGGACCCGGGATTGTCTTCCGGACGGAAGGACAGTGACCCGGTCGCCAACCCTGAAGGCCCCGCTGGCTACCTGTCCGGCAAAGGCCCTGAAATCGGTGGAGCGGCCGAATTGGGGGCGGATGACCCATTGGACGGGGAAGCGCGGATCCTGCATATTCCAGTCGCTGGCGATGTGAACGCTTTCCAGAAAGGAGAGAAGCGTCTCGCCCAGATACCAGGGCATTTTGGAGGAGCGAGCGACCACGTTGTCTCCCAGCAGTGCGCTCATGGGTATAAAGGTGACATCCCTGATTTTGAGGCGGGTCGAGAATCGGGTGAATTCCTGTCGAATGACTTCGAAAACCTCCTCGGAAAAATCGACCAGGTCCATTTTGTTGACGCACAGCACCAGGTGGGGAATTCCCAACAGGGATGCGATGGTGGCGTGCCTCCGGGTCTGCTCGATGATTCCCTTGCGAGCGTCCACCAGGATCAGCGCCAGGCTGCTGGTGGAGGCGCCGGTGACCATGTTGCGGGTGTACTGAATGTGACCCGGCGTGTCGGCAACGATGAACCGCCGGCGTGGCGTGGCGAAGTAACGGTAGGCGACGTCGATGGTGATGCCTTGCTCCCGCTCGGCCCGCAGGCCGTCGGTGAGGTTGGCCAGGTTGACCTCCGATTCGCCCCGCATCTGGCTGGCTCGCTTCAGAGCGGCCAATTGATCTTCCAGAATCAATTTGGAATCGTGGAGCAGCCGGCCGATCAAGGTGCTCTTTCCATCGTCGACGCTGCCGCAGGTGGTGAACCGCAGCAACTGAACCGTCGCCTGGGAATCGGTCGTTTGGGCATTCACCTAGAAATACCCCTCTCTCTTGCGGTCTTCCATGGAAGTTTCGGAGATTTGATCATCGGCCCGGGCACCACGTTCGGTTACCTTGAGGGAAGAGATTTCTCCGATGATCTGCTCAACCGTGGCGCAGGACGATTCAATGGCGGCCGTACAGAGGATATCCCCAACCGTCCTGAACCGAATCGACCGGGTCTCGGTCACCTCGCCACGCTTGAGCGGAAGCAGTTCGGAGGCGCTCATCCATAGACCGTCCCTCCGGAAGACCTCCCGTCGGTGGCTGAAGTAGATGCTCGGAATCTCCAGCTTCTCCCTGGCGATGTATTGCCAGACATCCAGTTCGGTCCAGTTGGACAGGGGGAATACGCGGATGTGCTGGCCCGGGTGTATCCTGGTGTTGTAAACATTCCAGAGCTCCGGTCGCTGGTTGCGCGGGTCCCACTGTCCAAATTCGTCTCGAAACGAAAAGAACCTTTCCTTGGCCCTGGATTTTTCTTCGTCACGGCGTGCTCCCCCGAAGGCAGCGTCGAACTTGAACTCCTTCAGAGCGTGCAGCAGGGTGGGGATCTGCAGCCAGTTCCGGCTCTTGTCGGTGCCGCCGGGCTCAGTCACAATGCCGGCGTCGATGGCGTCGTCCACGGTGCGGACGATCAGCCGCTCCCCAAGCTCCTTCACCCGCCGGTCACGAAACTCGATCACCTCCGGGAAATTGTGGCCGGTATCGATGTGCAGCAAGGGAAAGGGGAAGTGAGCCGGACGAAAAGCCTTTTCAGCCAGCCTCAACAGGCAGATGGAGTCCTTTCCGCCTGAAAAGAGCAGCACCGGCCGCTCAAACTCCGAGGCCACTTCACGCATGACGTAGATGGCCTCGGCTTCCAGGACGTCCAGGTGGGATAGAAAGTAGCTATCCATGGTTTCGGTTCAGCTTTCCCGATTCGGATGGCGGACGCAGGGCATCGCCAGCGCAATAATCACTGGTTGCTGGCGGGACTCGGACGGCGGTGCAGTCCGCATTCCTTGTGCTCGGGCCGCTCCCACCACCATCGTCCGGCCCGCAGGTCTTCTCCCGGCGCCACGGCTCGCGTGCAGCAGGCGCAGCCGATGCTTAGAAAGCCCTGTTCGTGCAACGGATTGTAGGGCACCTGGTTGGCCTTGACGGTCTCCCAAAGGCGGGACTCCTCCCAATTCCAGAGAGGATTGATCTTGACCAGCCCATTGCTGTCGTCCCATTCGACGGGATACACCTCACGTCGGGTCACGGACTGCTGGCGCCTGAGACCGCAGATCCAGGCGTCCATGCCCTTGAGCGCTCGCGCCAGGGGATGGATTTTTCTGATGCGGCAACAGAGCTGTCTCAACTCGACGCTCTGGTAAAAGAGGTTGATCCCATGGTCCCGGACCATCGACTCCACTTCCTCGGTTCGGGGGAAAAAGGTCTCGATTCTCAGTCGATAGCGCTCTTCGGTCCGTTCGACAAGCTGAAGGGTTTCGGGAAAGAGTCTGCCGGTGTCCAGAGTCACGATGCGAACGGGAAGGGCGTCCCGGGCCAGAAAATGGGTGATCACCTGATCTTCCAGACCCAAGGCCGTGGCGAATACCACCCTGGAACCGAATCGGCGATGGGCCCATTGCAGGATTTCGCTGGGAGAAGAGGAGCGAAGCTGCTCCTGCCACCGCACGACATCACCAGCGTTCGAAGGAGAGGCAACCATGGGTCTCACAAAAAGATGACTAAGTTAATAAAAATAGTCAATATATCGGGGGATCTCACGAAAATCAAGTGATTTCTTGATGTTAGTCTGATATTATTGTTGACGGAAGGTGTCAGAATCAAGAAAATACAGTATCTGGATTATTTTAGTCATGTTTTAGTCTCCACGGGCGATCGATCATGAAACTGTCCACAAAAGGCGAATATGGCTTGTTGGCGATCATAGATCTGGCCACGCACTCGCTTGAGGCTCCGGTACAGAGCGCCCAGATCGCCGAACGACAGAATATTCCCAAACAGTATCTGGACCAGCTTCTGCTGTTCCTGAAGAAGGCCGGGCTGGTTGAGAGCAGCCGGGGGCGTCAGGGCGGCTACCAGTTGGCCCGTTCTGCCAGCCACATCAATCTGCTGCAGGTGGTCAGGGCACTGGAGGGATCGATCGACAGCAACGATGTCTTCATGAGAGAGGGGGCGAGCCAGGATCCGACCCGGAAGATTCTCAGAGACCTGTGGTCGGAGATATTCGAGCATGCCTCTGAAGTCCTGCGCACGACCACGGTTGAAGAAGTGTGCGAAAGGCGGAAGAAGTTGGACCCGCAGATCATGTACTACATCTAGGAGACCGCCATGGCGAGGATCGCAAACAATGTCCTTGAATTGATGGGCAATACCCCCCTGGTGCGGCTGAATCGTGTGACAGCCGGGGCGGTGGCCACGGTGGTGGCCAAGCTGGAATCTCACAATCCTGCCGGGAGCGTCAAGGATCGTATCGGGATCAGCATGATCCATGAAGCCGAGAGGATGGGCGCCATCGACAAGGACACGGTGATCATCGAGCCGACCAGCGGCAACACCGGAATTGCCTTGGCCTTCGTCTGCGCGGTCAAGGGGTATCGGCTCATTCTTTCCATGCCCGATACCATGAGCGTGGAACGGCGCACGCTCCTCAAGGCCTTCGGTGCGGAACTGGTCCTGACTCCAGGGTTTGAGGGCATGAAGGGCGCCATCAGGGCAGCCGAGAGGTTGGCGGCCGAGACTCCCAATTCGTGGATACCCCAGCAGTTCCGCAATCGGGCCAATCCCAAGATTCACCGCGAGACGACTGCCGAAGAGATTTGGAATGATACCGAGGGACAGATCGACATCTTTGTGGGAGGCGTCGGCACGGGCGGCACCATTACCGGAGTGGGGGAGATCCTCAAGTCCAGGAAGCCGGGCTTTCAAGCCATCGCCGTGGAACCGGAGGATTCCGCGGTAATCTCCGGCGGGAGTCCCGGGTGGCACGAGATCCAGGGAATCGGCGCCGGCTTTATTCCGGATATTCTCAACACGGGGGTGATCGACGAGGTGATCCGGGTCACCAACGAGCAGGCCATTCACATGGCCCGTCGCTTGATCAGGGAGGAGGGGTTGCTGGTCGGGATCTCCTCCGGAGCCGCCGCTCACGCCGCGGTAGAGGTGAGCAAACGGCCGGAAAACGAAGGGAAACTGATCGTGACCGTTCTTCCCAGCACCGGCGAGCGTTATCTGAGTACATCGCTGTTCGAAGACTTGAATGGCGACCCGCCGACCGGGTTTTGACCTGCGCTGCCAGGCAAGTCCGGTTCCCAACCTGCCGTGCGGATCATTCAGAGGGAAACAGGGGCCTCTTGCGAAGCTCGGAGACTGAGGCCCGCTCCGGCGCGACTGCGGGCTTAATCTCCTATGTGGCGATCTTGCTAGTTCCGTCCCCCCCACCGGTTCGACTGCGGGCGGAGCCCTTGTCTCACCGACTCCCCCTCCAGGGGGGAGTGATAGAGTTCTACTGGAAGCCTTGTGCTGGCCTCAATCACTCCCCCCTGGAGGGGGAGTCGCAGAAGCCGAGCCGAATGGCGAAGGCTGATGCGGTGGGGGGGCGGCGCCGCGCCTCCCAGATGCGGCTTCAGCCAGCCAAGCGAAGTCTGATGGGTGGGGGGAGCCGGCTCCAGCCCCTGGCTAACTGCCGGGGTCTCGCCGCTCGGCCCGCGCCCCCGGGGCCGGCGCCCGGGGGATATCCCAGTAAATAAGCACGTTTCCCCTTGCAGTGTTGTGGGATATGGAGGAGCTGCGTAGCTGCGGCTCAGGGTCGCCTGCAGGGTAAGCCCGGCGAAGCCTGGAGAGGTCGCGTTTGGCAGCGCAATCGGCGTTCTCCTTGGGGCGGAAGTGTCAACCCGGGGTCGTATGAGTTCGCGCCAACCTGGCCGCGAATGCGGCGAATAGCAAGCACCCGTTCAGAAACGCATCGCCTCTCCAAATAGACGCCGCCTCACGCCACCATCACCCGCTGCCGCCACATACGCAGCGCCGCGTCTGTCGATGGGCATTGAAAATTGCAGGGTTTTGGGCACCGAAAGTGGCAGCGGCGGCCTTGCGCTCTGTGACCGTAACCGATCCGTTTGGCAGGGAGGCTCAATCGGTTGAGGAGGAGGCGTCGGTGGCGGGAGGTGAATTGGGAAACCGGCGGTTGCCCATGTTGGCGATTTCCAGGACGAAATTGGCCACCATCCAAAGAGCGGCCAACAAGGTGACAGCTATCTTTGCCGGCTGAGCGTCCGGCAAATTGATCAGGTAGATCAACATGATCGCCAGGATCAGGGGAATGGAGACCAGGTAGCCCAGAAAGGCCAGCCCGCCGATGAGCCTGGCGGCGCTGCCCATGCGGCCGCGCATCTTCTGCCAGTGGCGCCCGGCAAAAAAACGCCCGGTCATGATGCCCACCACAAATCCGGGAATGGAGATGAGGTAATAGGTCTCGAAATTCAGCAAGGTGAGCCCTCCCAAAGATCCTTGCGGGCCTGATTCAAGGCCGCTCCATCCAGGGTAGATGGCGGCAATACCTGGAACCCTATGGCTGTATGGTTTCGGTTCTGAAGAAAACAGTGATCTGCCAAATGTTTCCAACTTTGGTCAGCAGCCACTGCCCGTCTCCCGTCACGCTCTCAATGCCCTGATCGGCGTATCTGTCCGATGTCTTGACATAGCGTGATCGAACCACCGCAGAGTTGTGGGTGATGGTCACCTCGGGCTGTCCGAGTCGGAGGCGAATGCCCTGCTCAGGTTGGAACAGCTCGTGGTAAAGAACGAGCGCCTGAGCCAGACTGTAGCTCCTGCCGCTGTTTCCATCGATTTCCACGAAAGACTCCTCGCAATCCCGCATCAGCAGGAGCGCATCCCGGAGCCGATATGCCTCGACCTGCCTTTCCAGGATCTGGAGAATCGCTTCCGAGTCGGCCTGGGTGGTCTCCACCGGGGTTTCGACCCGGGGCGGGGCGACAACCAATTCCCGGCCCACAAAAAAGCCGATGATCCCTCCAACCGACAGGACGATCAGAATGTAAAGGTATGGCTTCATGATCGGGCCTCAAGTGTGATCTTTCTGAGTTACTTGTCAAGGCTTTTGTGGTCCGGGGTCACTCGTGTTCTGTCTCAGAAATAGTGTTGCCATCTCCGATGGAGGTTCCACCGGGAAACAGTCGGCAGGAGAGGCTCATTGCGTTTCAGCTAACAGGCATCGTTCTGCTTTCCCTGACCGGAACCTCCATCGGCCCAAGGGGTTCGGGGGGAACGCCACCGTCTTCGTCGTCGCTCCTCCTCACAATGAAGGGGCATTGCATCGTCGTCGCTCCTGAAATCCGGCGCCGTTGGGCTCCGAAAGGTGACAACCCTGTTACTGAGACGGAACACGAGCTTCCTTTCGAGTTGTCAGGTTGGCCTGGTCTCTGTATATTGGGGCTATCCGGTGCACACCCAAAGGCTTACACTTGGCAAGCATCCGCCCGGCCCGTTGACAGGAAAAAGGTCCATGAGGCTACCTCTCCGTGCGTTCCTGGTCGTTTCCCTATTCCTGGCCGCTTCAGGAAACTCGGTATCTGCGAAGGAGAAAGCAGATCCGCAAGTCAAATCCCTGTTCCCTCTGGGTGGACAGCCGGGAACGAGTTTCGAGGTGCGCATTCGAGGAGAGAATCTGGGCAGCGTCTATGGTGTCTGGTTTGACTGCGACGCGCTCGAGGCGGAAGTCCGGAAGATAGAGAAGACGGTTGAAGAGGTCGACGTCGTTCAGCAGGCCGGTACAACGGCCAAAGACACCAAGGAGTTCCACCACGTCGTCCTGAAACTCCATGTGGACGACAAGGCGGCCGTGGGTGCTCATACTTTTCGACTGGTCTCCCGCCAGGGACTCTCGAACCCACTGTCGTTGCTGGTCAATCCCGAGCCGCAGATCCACGAAAGCGAGCATTCCATCAGTTCCCCGTCGAGCGCCCAGCACATCCGATTTCCGGTAGTTGTGAACGGCAGGCTCGGTCACCCCAGCGAACTGGACTACTATGCTTTTGATGTCGCCGAAGGAGAGCACCTGCGTTTTGAATTGATCACCTCCACCTTTGCCGCCGCAACCGTGGCCGGCGACCCGCAGCTGATCCTCTACGAGCCCGCGGGAAGCTGGTTCGATCCTCAGCGGATCGTACGGTTGGAAGTCAGGGACGAAACGGGCCCCGGTCCGGGAACTCACCAGTGGGTGACCTCTCATTTCCTGCCGAGATTGATTCGCCGATTCGACAAGAAGGGGCGCTATTTGGCGGAGGTAGGGACATTGGAGGGTCAAGGAGGCCCCGACTATTCTTACCAGCTTCGGGTCATTCCCACGCCGGCACGGGATTCGGGAGCCAGCCACCGCCGTTTTCCGGGCGATCCCGCCCACGGTTCAAGTCCCCTTGTCTGGCAGGAACGGGATTTTTCCAGAAGGATCGATCGCGATCACCTCAGCCGTTTGTGGTCGCGGGCGATCCGGGTCTCGGAACCGGACCAGCAGGGCAAGACCGCCGATGGTGCCAAAGACTCTGCTCGCCCCAAAAATTCCAATCGGTCACCAACGTCGGAAGGCATCGATCGATCCAACACGCTTCGGTTGCCGATTCCGACCCGGGAAGAAGAACCGAACGATTGGGCCTCGCGGGCAGCGCAACTGTCCATTCCGATGACGGTGGAGGGGGCCATACAACATCCGGGTGACGTGGATATCTTTCGATTTGAAGCGGGATCGGGAGAGGCATTGGCATTCGAAATCGAGACGCCCGACACCGTGCCGCCCTTCTTCAATCCGCACCTGATTGTCGTCGACGGTAAAGGAACGGAACTGGTGAGCAACATCTACCGGGAAGTGGCAGGCGTGGGAGACGACTGGATCAAGTCCATAAAAGCCAAGACCGTTTACACCTTCGAGCAAGCGGGGGAATATTTCTTGCAGGTTCGCGATCTGACCACCCGAAGAGCTGCCCCGCACTTCCGATATCGCGTGCTGGTTCGCCCGCAGGTGCCCCACCTGGGAGAGGTTGCCGTCAAAATCGGGAGAGGGGAAGTGGTCGATCACATCAACTTGCGGAGTGGAGAAACCCGGAAGCTCACCGTGGTGACCGAGCCGGAGGAGGGCTTTGACGGGGAAATCGCCCTGACACTGGAGAATCTTCCCACCGGGGTGCAAGCTCTTGCCGCGGCGACGACCAGGGTCAACCCTCGCCTGTTGGAGACGGGAAACGGACGCGGGGCAATGCACAAGGAGCGATTTTTCCCGCCTCGTCACTTGGCCACCATGGTCCTGATGGCCGGTCGGGACGCCCCCGCAACGCCGATGCCCCAACAGATCCGGTTGACGGCTCGGCCCATTGTCGATGGGAAGATCGGCAAGGCGCTGGCGGTGCAGGAAATCCTGTTGATGATCAGTCGTCCGGAGACCGAGCAGGCCACGATGGCCGCAAGGAACTGAGACGCATTCCATTTCACCGAACCGGGAAATACTCTTGAGCACAGGGCTGAAAATGACGGGCCGGCATTGGGTCAAGGGAGCGGTAGTGACCGTGCTGATACTGAGCCTCGGCCATCGGGAGGCGGGCTCCGAGGGTGTGCGCTGGAATTCGGGTGAGCCGGAGTTGGTATCCATTCGGCTGGAGCCGGAGGCGGTGGAGCTGCAGGGGACGGGTGCGACACGGCGATTTCTGGTGCTGGGAGAATTCTCGGATGGCCTGCAGCGAGAGGTGACTTCCGCCAGCCGGTTAACGATTGCGGACCCGTCTATCGCGCGGCTGGGGGCATTGGGACAGGTGGTTTCGGTGAGTTCGGGACGGACGGAGTTGAGAGCCGAATTGGGAGGCAGGGCGGCGCAGGCAGGGATTTTGACGGTGGGCACCGGGCGGAGACGCCCGTTCAGCTTCAGTTGGGACATCGGAGGGATATTGACCAAGCGCGGCTGCAACGGCAGCAGCTGCCACGGAGGGGTGAAGGGGAGAGGAGGATTCCGGTTGTCGTTGGATGCTACCGATCCGGCGGAAGACTACCAGTGGATTGTGCGCGGAGGGGGATACCAGGTCCTGACGGCTGAGCCGCTGGGTCCGCGCCATTCGCGCGTTGACCTTGACCGGCCTGAAGAGAGCCTGCTGTTGCGGAAACCGAGCTTCAAGGTGGCTCACGGAGGAGGGGAGCGGCTGGGAGTGGAGACGGCGGACTATGAGGCGGTATTGAACTGGGTGAGCCGGGGAGCCGGTTTTGAAGGGAATGGGGAGGCAGGACTCAAGGTAGAGCGAGTGGAGGTGTTTCCGGGCGAAGCGGTGATTGAGGAGAAAGGAAAGCACCAGTTGGCGGTAACGGCCTATTTTTCGGATGGTCGTCAGGAAGACATCACCGGGCAAGTGAGGTATGAATCGCTCAACGAGGAAGTCGTGCGGGTCGGTGAAGATGGGCTGGTTGAAGCCGTAGGCAATGGAGAAGCGGCGATCATGATCCGGACGGCGGGTCGAGCCGCCGAAGTGCGGTTTGGGGTGATCGGGGAGGCGATACAGGAGTATCCGGAGGTTCCGCGGCAGAACTTCATCGATGAGGAGGTTTTTGGGAAGCTGCGGCGATTTCACCTGATTCCGTCGGAGTTGTCGGAGGATGGGGAATTCATCCGGAGAGTGTGTCTGGACTTGACCGGGACGTTGCCACCGCCCGAACGGGTACGGGAATTTTTGGGCAGCCGGGAGGAGGACAAGCGGGAGAAGCTGATCGAGGCGCTGCTGGAATCCCCGGAGTATGTGGACTACTGGACCTTCCGCTTTGCCGACCTCTTCCGGGTCAGGGGACACTATCGGTGGGTTCATGTCTATTGGGAGTGGGTCAGAAAGAGCCTGGCCGCAAACAAGTCCTACGATCAAATGGCGCGGGAAAGCATTGCGGCTCAAGGCTACGATGGCCCCTCGCGAATCTACCTGATCGACAACAACAAGCCCCCGGCCTTGGAACGGATCGTGGCCGAGCAGTTTCGGGTCTTCATGGGCCGAAGGATGGATTGCGCCCAGTGCCATAACCATCCCTATGACCGTTGGACGCAGGATCAGTTCTGGGGACTGGCGGCTTTCTATCGCCGCGTGACCAATACCGATTGGGCATTCGACAACGTGGTCTTCGACGATCCCGACGGGCACGAGGTGAATTTCGGGGAGGGTAAGAGCGCGCTGTCCTTCCGAGAGAACCGCCACCCGCGCACCAAACAGTTGGTGCCGCCGACCTTCCTCGATGGTCGAGTGCTACCCGGCCGGGACCGTCGCGACCTCCGACGGGAGTTGGCCACCTGGATGACGACCCATCCCTACTTTGCCCAAGCCATGGTTAACCGGATGTGGGGTCATTTCTTCGGAAGAGGGATTGTGGATCCGGTCGACGACTTTCGCCTGGGCAACCCGCCGACCCATCCGAGCTTGTTGAATCGGTTGGCTGTGGACTTTCAGGAGCACGGCTATGACCTGAAGCATCTGATGCGGCGGATTGTTTCTTCCAGGACCTACCAACTTGGCAGTCGACCCAATGCCAACAACGGGGGGGACCGTCTGAACTACTCGCGGGCCTACCCTCGACCACTGGAAGCGGAGGTTCTTCTGGACGCGATTTCGACTGTAACCGGCGTTCCGGAGCTGTATATGGCCGAGGGGATGTTGAGCGGAACGGCGCCGCCCGGGACCCGAGCCATCAATCTGAAATATCCCGCCAGCTACGCCAATCGGTTTCTGGAGGTCTTCGAACGCCCCAAGCGGGATGTGGTCGTGGCCAGAGACGGCAAGGTAAACCTCATGCAGGCCCTCCATATGACGGTGAGCCCCACCTATAACGAAAAGTTGGGTAAAAAGGGAGGGCGGATCGATCGGTTGCTCCAACGGAAAGCTTCCAACCGAGAGATCATTGAAGAACTCTACCTGGCTGCCCTTTCACGGTTCCCGAACGAAGAGGAACAGGCCGGTTTGGAGAGTCTGATCCAGAAGCAGACTTCCAGGCGAGAGGCCTTGGAAGATCTGCTTTGGGCTGTGATTTGTTCACGCGAGTTCGCCAGCAACCACTAGTGTTCTGTAACAGAAATAGGGTTGCCATCTTTCGGAGCGCAACGGTGCCGGATTCTAGGAGCGACGACGAGCCAATGCTGTTCATTGCGAGGAGGAGCGACGACGAAGACGGTGCCGTTCCGCCCGAACCCGCAGGGCCGATGGAGGTTCCGGGGAGGGTGAGCGCAACGGTGCCATCTGGCTGAAACGCGACGCGTCTCTCCTACCGACCGTTTCCCGGTGGAACCTCCATCGGAGATGGTAATCTTATTTCTGTTACAGGACACTAGCCCGGATGAGGAGCCACTCATGAACCAATTGGAGGGATTGAGTCCAACCAGCCCGATCAGCCGTCGAGCGGTCTTGAGGGCGGGATCCCTGGGTTTCCTGGGGATCACCCTCGGTCGAATCCTGGAACTCGAAGCGGCATTGGGTGCGGTGAAGGGTAGGCCCACCAGCAAAAGGGCCGAGGCCTGTATTCTGCTCTGGCTGGACGGCGGACCGAGTCACATCGACACCTGGGATCCCAAACCCAACAGCTCCTTCAAACCCATTTCCACCAACGTGCCGGGAATTCAGATCTCGGAGCTGCTGCCGAGGATGTCCAGGAAAATGGACAAGCTGGCGGTCATCCGCTCGATGCACACCGAGGAAAATAACCACGGGGTGGCCCACCATTACGCCATGACGGGACACAGACCCAGCCCGGCCATGAAGTTTCCTGCATTCAGCTCCGTCATTACAAAGGAGCTGGGACAGCGCCACAACGTTCCTCCCAACGTCATGGTTCCGGAGATCAGCGCCAGCGCTCGCGACTATTTCAGGTCCCACTTCTTGGGAGCCCAGTACGATCCGTTGCAGATCCCGAACCCGAACCGGCAGGACTACAACATTCCCGAATTGAGCTTGCCCGAGTCCCTCACGCTTGAAAGGATCGAGGCTCGCAATGCGTTTCTCAAGCTGGTCGACGGGCGTTACCGTCAAGCGGTTGAGAGCACCGAGTACGCCAATCTGGACAAGTTTCGACAGCAGGCCCTGAAAATGGTCTTGTCGCAGTCGGTGCGGCAAGCCTTCGATCTTTCCCGGGAGCCTGAAAAGCTCAAGGACGCCTATGGCCGGCACATGTTCGGCCAAAGTGTGCTCATTGCCCGGCGGCTGGTGGAAGCAGGCAGCCGTTTTGTGACGGCTTACGACCGGAAGCGGGTCGAGACCGGGCGCAATTGGGACACCCACGGCACCAATGACAAGCAGCACAAGGACGTCCTGGTGCCCGTGCTGGATCAGACCCTCTCCACGTTGTTGACGGATTTGGAGGAAAGGGGCCTGCTGGAATCGACCCTGGTGATTGCCATGGGCGAGTTCGGCCGGACCTACGATCTCAACCCCGGAGGAGGCAGGGATCACTGGTGCCACTGCTGGTCGATGGTCCTGGGGGGAGGAGGCATCCGTGGAGGGCAGATCATCGGCGCCAGCGACGAGCGGGGAGCCTACGTAGCGGACCGCATGGTGACCATTGGAGATCTGCTGGCCACCATCTACAAGGCCCTGGGCATCGATTGGACCCGGGAGTATATGCACCCCATTGGCCGTCCCCTCAAGATCGCCAACTCCATCAACGACGAAACCGGAAAGCCGATCGCGGAGTTGATCTGAGCGGCTTCGACCGCAGGCGGACTGGCGCTCCATTCCATCTCCGGGTGGCAGGAAACCTGAAACCGCAGCCTCTATTCTTCGGGGCAAAGGGTCGATCCGGAGCGTTCCCCCACTGAACGATTAACAGGTTGCCCTTCGGGCCGCTGATCTCTCCCGCAGATCTCGGAAAGGAGAGAACGTCGTGAAGAAATACCCACTCCGAAGGGCGCCTCGACGGGAATCGGAGCCCTTCCTGAGTCGCCGCGCCTTTATTCAGGCCGGCGCCGGTTCGTCTCTGTTGGGAGCCGCCGGCGCCTGGATGGGGGGATGCGGGTCTGCCGGGAAATCCTCGGGCGGGCAGTGGCCGGTGATCGACTATGGTCAATCCTTCATCTCGGGCACGGTCTCCTCAAACCGGGTTCGCTTCCTGGTAGAGTCCCGCACGCGCATCCTCGATGAACGCACCGGCACGACCCATGACTACTATCAGTGCGCTTCCTGCAAGAGCGAGAACACTTTCGCCCGGAAAGACCTCTTCATGGAGGACAACTACGACTTCATTCCCATCTTCGGTCCTGAGGACGGCATTCTCTTTCGACGCAAGGCCTATCTGAATCCTCGCTACCGGGAATGGAGAAAGGCGGAGGACCTTTGGGGGGGACAGATCTATCAAGTGAAAACGCCTCGAGCCAACCGACTGGTGTCGACGACAGACGAAATCCACCGAGCTACCGCCGAAGCGCTTCCCCTGGTCGCCCAAACCGAAATCAACGGGGCGGATACCGGCTTGACGGCCATCATTGAGTTTCCCGTCAAGACCATGAACATTCGAGATGAAGAACCGACCTATCAGGTGGATACGGGGCCCATTGCCTTTCCCGACCTGAGCCGGCGCCATGAGCGTTTGCCTGACGCACTCTCGTTGGCCTTCGTTGCGTTCAACGCTCCTCACTTTGCCGATTTCGTTATCGAGGACGAGACCCCGATCCTCCAGGACGACCGGGAATTGACCCGGGTCCACCACTATTCGCGGATTCTAAGTCTGCCGGCAACGAACAGAATCTTTGCAATTGAAGGACGTGAATAGCGCGTTGCACGACCAATTTTGCGGAAGGCTCATTGAAGGATGGAACCCGGCTCTGGGTGAAAGGAAATTTCCCATGAAGTACGCATGGCGAATGGCAGCAGTGCTCCTCATTCTCTTCGGAGGTTGTGCGGGCACCGAGGAGCCCGCGAGGGGGCCCGCACGGGAAGGTCGCATTCTCTACAACAGCGATACCGGTAACGCCTTTGCCGAATTCTGGAGTTCGGGGGCTCCGTTGAGCGAGATGGACGCGGAAGCCGTGCAGAGGGTGGTGGCCCGGGGCGTGGATGAGCTGGCCCGGTCGGGAGTGGATACGCTGGCCATGGTGGTCAGCCACCGCTTTCACTCCCTTTACGGACCCTCCGATGTTCTGGAGGAACATTGGAGGCATTCCGACAAGGACGGCGGTTATCGCTCGCTACGGGAGGCGGGGGTCGATTTCCGGCAATTGATGGCGGAGCTTTCCCATCGGAGCGGCATGGAATTTCTCGGTTGCATCCGCATGAATGACCGCCACGGCGGTCCGGTGGGACGGTTCATTGAAGAGAACCCTCAGTGGCATCTCAAGCTGCCCAGGGGGCCGGCCATCGACTTCGCTCCCGAACCGGTGCGGCAAAAGATGCTCGACTACATTGAAGAGCTGGTAGCGGCCGTTGACCTCGACGGACTGGAACTGGACTACATGCGCTGGTGCCACATGTTCCCACCGGGCGAAGGAAGCAGCAACGCCCACTTGCTGACCGACTTCATGCGGAAGATTCGCAATCTGCTGGAGGCGGCCGCGGAGCGGAGAGGCCGGGATCCCCTGGTCCTGGGCGTGCGCGTGGCCCAGACGCTGGAGGAGTGCGAGTACCTCGGTTTCGACCTGGCCGCCTGGATCAAGCAGGGGCTGGTCGATTTCGTGGTGCCCTCCGATTTCTTCTACACCGACCTCAACACCCGGGTGGAGGACTTCGTCAAGCTGGCCGAAGGGACCGACTGCCGGATCTATCCGGCCATCCACCCCATCACCTATCGGGGAGACGACGTAGGAATCAACAACCTGTCCCACTACCGCGCAGCCGCCCGGAACTTTTACGCCTACGGAGCCTCCGGGGTGGAAGCCTATAATTATCAGTACCATTGGGGACGGCGCATCGGCCGCAATACGCCCTGGCCGGCTTACATGTGGCCTGCCGCCCTGGGTTACCTGCACCATTTGAAAGACCCGGAGGACATTGGGCGGCACGACCGGCACTACAGGTACTATCCACTGTGGGAAGAAGGCGCGCCTACGGAAACCGGCCCCAAGGATGACCGCATCAGGCTGGACCGGGGCACTCCCGACCCGTCCGGCTCCCAGGGGTTTCGGCTGGCCGAGGACCTGAGCGACAAGCGTCTGCGGGCCACCCTGCAATTCAAGGCCGTGGGGCTGGCCGCGGACGAGTCCCTGCAGATCGCGCTCAACGGGAATCCCGTACCGAACCCGCAGATCACCCGACACTTTGACCAGGACGGGCAGAACCGCTGGGAGGGCAAAGTGCTGCCCGCTCACTATCTGTACATCGTCGATCTGGATTCAGGGTCGCCGCAACCGCTGCTCGCCCATGGAGACAACCGCCTCCAGGTCCGCCTCGCCGCAAACAGTTCCCAGACCAAGGGGGAAGTGATTCTGGATGAACTGGAGGTCTATGTCTACCGGAGGGAGAATTAGTACAAAGCTGACCGGGGAGGGAACAGGCTGGTGTGTGCAGTGCGGCCAATGCTGTTGGGCTGGTTGACCATCATGCTGTTGACGGTCCGACCGGAGGCAGGGAATCCGTCGCCGGCCCAAAGCGGCTTTTTAACATCGAGTGACGGGGTTCGGCTGCATTATCTCCAGGCCGGTCAGGGGCACAGCATAGTTTTTGTCCCGGGTTGGACCATGCCTGCCTGGATCTGGGAACACCAGATCGCCCACTTTTCCCGGCACTATCGCGTCGTCGCCTTCGATCCCCGCTCACACGGCGATTCGGAGCGGGTGACGGATGGACACTACCCGAACCGGCTGGCTCGGGACATCCGGGAGTTGACCCGGCACCTCGAGCTGCCCCCTATCGTCCTGGTCGGATGGTCGATGGGCGCCTTGCAGGTCTTGACCGCCGTGGAGCAGTTCGGGACCGAATGGCTCAGCGCGGTGGTCCTGGTCGATGAAGTCCTGGGATATCCGCCCAATGCCTGGATCGATTCCCGCCGTCAGGGGAAGGGAAGACTGGAACTGCAAGCCGATCGCAAGAGAGTGACCGATCGCTTCGTCCGAGGCATGTACAAGCGGCCGCAGCCGGAGGACTACCTTCAGAGAATCATGGCCGCCTCCCTGCGGACTCCGACCAATGCGGCGGTCACCTTGGGCGCCAGTTTTGCCGCAGTGGGGGATTGGCGCAAGATACTGCCCGAAATCGACCGGCCTCTCCTCTTCGTGGTGACCGAGCCGCAGAGGAAACAGGCGGAAGGGGTCTCGACCGACGTTCCTTCAGCCAGGGTGGAGGTCTTCGAGGGGGCCGGTCACGCCCTGTTTGTCGACGAGCCCGATCGCTTCAATCGACTGCTGGAGGACTTCCTGATCCAGGCCGGATTGGGGCCCTGAAACAAACCCAAGAGCTTCATTCCGCCGGGATAATTGGAAGAAGCAGGTGTGAAGGGTGCTCGGCAGAGTGATGGATGGTCTGCCGAGCCGGTCTCGTGCTTGCACCGGTGCCAAACGCCTCTCCCGTATTGGGGTTGCGGTCGAATTGGGGGAAGTGGCTGCTGGTCACGTCCAGGCGGATGCGATGTCCGGGCAGGAAGGAGTTGCTGGTGTCGACCATATCGATGGTCAGGGCATAGACCCGGTTCTCCTGTAGGAGCTCGGGGCGGTCGGCACCGTTACGGTAGCGGGCTCTCAAGATTCCCTCGGCGACATTGATGGCTCTGCCGTCGGGGTAGACATCCACCAGCTTGGCCACGAAGTCGGTGTCGGGAGCGTCGGAAGCAGCATACAGCACCAGCTTGACGGGCCCGGTCACTTCCACTTCTTTCTCCAGAATACCGGAGGTGTAGACCAGCACATCGCGGCGTTGCTCGATGGGGCGCTGATCCACGGGACCCGCCGGCGTCGGAGTTCCACAGCAGTTGTTGCCTCCCAGACTTGGCACGGGATTGTCGGGGTCGTAGAGGTAGCGGTCGGCAGGAGAATCGGCGGGAGGAGTGTTCCAGCCCAGTCGCCCGTCGCCCCTGGAACTGTTGGCCCCGCCGTCGCTGTTGAGGTAAAGCTTTCGGTAGCGGGTCCCGGGCAGCGGATACTCCTTTTCAAATCGCCATCGATTCCGGCCCATGACAAAGATCTTGACCGGTGTCTCCTGGTCCAGCCCGTTTCTTCCTTGCAGCCAGTAGTCGAACCAGCGGAGCTGCACGGCCATGACGTCCACCGGGGCTTCAGGGCCGAAGTCAAGGTCTCCCGTGGTTCGCGAGGGGCCGTGCCCCCAGGGTCCCACGATCATCTGACTCTGTTGGCGGGCAACCTCCGATCCGCCCCTTTCCCTCATGCCCACGTAGCCGTCGACGGTGCCCTGGGTGAAGATATCGAACCACCCGCCGAAGTTGTGCACCGGAATGGTGATCTTCTCGAACTGTTCGGTTGCGTTGAGTGCCTTCCAGTAGTCGTCGTAGTCTGGATGCTCTATCCACTGGTCGTAGAATTGGGCCTGCCGGCCCAACAGCCGCTGCATGTCCAGCAGGGGCAGGTGCCAGATCACCCGGTCGTAGGCGAGGTTGTCGGAGCCGCTATCGCTCCAGTGCAGGCGGGGGTTCTGTCCGATGCGAGACTCCTGTCGGACCGCGCCCCAGCCAAAGTTGAAGGACAGCCGCCAGCCGCCGTTGAGGGTCACGAAATCGTGATAGGGGCTGGTTGAGGCCACGTCGGGGAAGATGGTGACCAGGTGCGGAGGGGCCTCCTTGGCGGCCTGCCACTGCACCAGTCCCAGGTAGGACTTGCCCAGCATTCCCACCTTGCCGTTGGACCAGGGCTGGCCGGCAGCCCACTCGATGGTGTCGTAGCCGTCCCGGGCCTCGTGGCGAAACGGGTCCCAACGCCCTTCCGATTCGTACCGTCCCCGCACGTCCTGAATCACGAAGACGTAGCCCCGCCGGGAGAAAAATTTCGGCTCCGGTCGGGCCTCGGCACTGTAGGGCGTGCGGGCCACCAGCACCGGGTAGCGGCCCTCGGCCAGAGGGCGATAGACGTCGGCATAGAGAATGGTCCCGTCCCGCATGGGAACGGGGACGCGGTTTTCCAGGAGAATGTCGTTGCGGGGAGGATCGGAGGCGGGAAACCGGGAATCCGATCCCGGGAGGGCCTGGCCCGGCCACAGACAGGCGCAAAGGATCAGCCCGGACAGGAGGGATCTCGTCTGGGGCCTCTCGAGAAACTTTCCTTGCTTTACGTGTCGATCGAATAACTCTCCACTCTCCACTCTGCACTCTCCACTATTTTCAATTGGCCGCGCCGCCTTCCCATGCGACGGGGCGCCAAAATCAAGGCGAAACAGGGGTGTTGCAATCAGTACTCAATGGGCTTGCGCTCGAAGTGGCGGTGCAAGCGGTACTCGATGAAGCAGTCCACATCGTAGAGAGACAGCTTCAGGGAGATTCCCGGATCTCTTTTCAGCAGCGTCACTTTCACCCGGTTCTTGCCCTTTTTGGGGAACTGGTCCGGCCCCAGATAGTAGTCGAAGGCGTAGCCGTAAGGTCCAACGGCGCCCCCGCGGATGAGCCGGTAGGTCATGTCCACCTTCTGCAGGATGGAGTCGGGCAACTCCTTGCCGTTCAGCTCGATGCGCACCTGGTCGTAGTGGGGCTGGTAGTTGGAGAGCCGCACCCGCAACTTCACCGACTTGACTCGACCCAGACCGTGCCAACGGGCCAGGTCGTCGGCAACCTTGAAAGACACCTGGGTCTCCTCTCCCTGGAGCAGTTCCTTGGGAAGGGGGGTGGAACGACCCGGCCACCAGGCCCTCGAGGCGGTACTTCGGGAGGTCGAGCGAACGTGGTAGTGCTTGTCGGCCGTGGCCAAGAGCTCGGGATGCCCCAGCAGACGCAGCGTGTCGTATTCCTGGGCCGTCCAGGGCCATCCGTTGGGAGTCCAGTGGTGGTCGCCGATACCGAAGCCGTCAGCGCCCTGGGCATAGGTGTTGGCGGCGGCCGCCCAGATCATGGTGGGGGTGGAGTAGCGCGCCAACTGCCTCCCCAGGGTGTTGTGGAAGGCGTAGAGCACGCGGCAGCCGGTGCCCCGGGTCAACTCGACCACGGGCTTGAGGTCCAGGTCCTGGTCCATGGTCTCGTCCTCGCCATGGCTGCTGACGCAGAACAGGCCGTCCACCAGCTCTTCCGAGACCCATCCGGGAACTTCGTATCCGATGGTCTTCCAGGCGTCGGGGTGGGCCGGCACCCGGGCGTAAATGCGCTTGCGGCGCCCCTGGGTCTCTTGAGCCTTGTCGGCCACCCGTCGCAGGTCCCGGATCCATTGGGTCATGATGGGGGCCAACTGGTCGGCCTGGTCGAAGCGGCAGAAGGGGGGATTGGAAGTCAGGTTGAGCTCGATGCCGTCGGTCTCATAGCGGGAGAGCAATTCCTCGAAGACACGAAACCGTTCCTGCCGGACCTCGGCGTGCATGAAGCTGAAGCGGCTGGTCGGCATGCCCTCGGCTCTCGGGTCGGGGTCGGGACCCACGTGAAACTGGGGATTGTCCAGGGCAAAGGCCGACCAGCGACCCAGGCCCTCCTGCTCCGCCCGCGTGCCCCCGTGCAGGCTCACCCAGGCGCTGGCCAGCATCAGGATGCCGGTCTCGTGACAGCGGTCGCAGAGGATCTTCATGGGGTCGAGGCCGTCGTCGACCATCTGGCGCAGGATCCTGCCCGCCCTGTACCAGACGTAGTGGGTCCATTTCTTGACCACCGTGCCCCACATTTCGGCCACCTTGCTGTCATAGAGCATGGTGCCGCCCTCGACTCCGGCAAAGTAGACCAGGGTGTCCACCCCGCTGGATGCCATCTGGTCCACGGTGTAGGCATGAGGCTCCGGGGTAAAGGGAGGTTCCATCTGGTAGAGACCTCCGGCGTGACGCCCGTCGTCGAAAAGGAAGACCTTGGGTTCCCGGTCGGATGCCGGCTCATGCTTGCCGTTTTGTTCGGGGGGGGAAGCCGCCGCCAGAGGCACGGCCAGCGTGCCGGGCGCCAGGCTCCCCATGGTCTGCAGGAAGTGTCTGCGTTTCATCTCTGGTCCTCGTTTCCCTTTCCCAAGTTGGATCGGAATAGCTTGTGAGCCTTTTGCAAAATCTGGCAGCGTGACGTTTACCGGGAATGGCCACAAAAGGCACAAAAACACAATTTGTGACTCTTGTGCTTTTTGTGGTTAGAAAGCCTTTTTTACCAGGCCGCACCCGATATTGAAAAAGGCAGAACCTCAGGTCTGCTGGCAAGTTGACCAGCCCTGCTGCGAATTTTGCAAGAAGCTCCTGTAACAGTTACGGCCAGCCGGAACCGGATACCACCCGCAGTGCGCTGCACGAGCCATTCCAATACCGCCGGAATCAGCGCTCGCACTGGATGGCGATCTCGGTCAGGATGGCCGAGTTGCCGCCGTCCGGAGAAGTCAGGAACGCCCGGTACTGCAGCCAACCGTGGTCCCTGGCCAGCCCGGAGAGCGCGGCACCGGACTGCTCGTAGAAGGAATCTTTTCCCGAAGGCCCCTTCCAGGCGGCGTTTCCAAGCCCCACTTCAGTGCCGGCCGAACGGATCTGAAACTTGACCCCGGTCCCCCAGCGGGTTTCCGCCTTCCAGTGGAGGGCGGCAAAGGCGGCTCCCTCGGGAGCCTGGACCGGTGCCGAGGTGTAGTCCCACTGGTAGCGCCGATCGTAAACGCTTCCCGCGTCCACCATGGCGTCCAGGTGCACGCCGACCGTGGGAATATGGTGCCGCCGCTGGCTGGAGAACCCCTCGGGCCCGCCCCAATAGATGTTGGTGCCGGCGGCGTGGTCGAAGTGTTTCTGGTGGTTGGAGACCACCAGGTCCACCCAGCCGTCCCGGTTGAGGTCCAGCGCGTCGATGGCCGACGAGGAATGGGCTTCCAGCAGCGTCCGGCGCTTCTCGCTGAAGTCCCGTCCGGCGCCCCCCCAGTAAATGAATGCCGGCAGTTCCCGGGTCGTATCGGAGCGATAGTTGGTGGTGGCGATGTCCAGGTGGCCGTCCCGATTGAAGTCGGCCACGGTGGCGTCCAGCGTGGTAAACCCTTCCACTCCGCTGCGGGAATCCTCGGAGAAGCCCTGGGGCCCGCCCCAGTAGATCAGGGTGTCGACGTGGACCGTATTTTTCTTTTGGGAGAACCCGCTGGCGAAGACCAGGTCCAGCCAGCCGTCATTGTCCAGGTCGGCCGGCACCGCATGGGGCGTGCCGTTGGCCTTGATGGCCAGCACGTTGTCGGGACGGTATCCCTCGGCGCTCCCCCAGAAGATTTCGGAAATTTCCGTACCTGCCTCGGGATAGATGAGGTCGAGGAAGCCGTCCTTGTTCAGGTCGGCGATGGCCGTGCTCTCGATGGCCGGCCCATCCAGGTCCCAGCGACTGACTTCGGGGTCCTGGAAGCGGCCGGCAGTCCCCCAGACGATGGCCCCTCTTGCCGTTTCTCCCGGATTGGCCGTCATGGCCACCAGGATGTCGAGGAAGCCATCCCGATTCAGATCGGCCACGCTGGTGGCGATGGGCCTGGTGACGGGCAGCTTGGTTTCTTCGGTGAAACCTTCGGACGAGCCCCACAGAACCACGCTGGTCTGGTCCCGATTGACAACCAGGTCGGGATAGTCGTCGTCGTCCAGGTCGGCGATGCTGTACTCCATGTTGGCGCCCGGCTCGATCAGAGTGCTGGCGGCGCTGGAGTAGTAGTGGTCGGGGCGACCCCAGAAGATGGCCGTGGGCAGCACGCCGGTGCCGCTGTGGTGGGAGACCAGCAGAATATCGGGGTGGTCGTCCCGGTTGAAGTCGGCCACGCCGCTGCTGATGGTGCCGAAGCCGGTGAGCTCCGTCCGCCGGTGGGCCGCAAAGCCGTCGGGCCGTCCCCAATAGATGTAGCTGGGCACATCGGTGCTGTCGGAGCCTCGAGAGTTGCCGAACAGGAGATCCAGCACACCGTCTCCGTTGAGATCGGCGGCTTGAACGGTGGCGGCCCCCTGGGTGGGCAGATCGGTGCGCCGTTTCGGGTCGAACCCGTCCGGAGTCGCCCAGTAGATGGTCGAGTCGACAAGGGGATCGGCCCGCCCCCCGGAGTTGGCCAGAACCAGGTCGATCCGCCCGTCCCGGTTCAAATCGGCGGCCTGCATACCCAGGCAGTCGTTGGCCGGCAGAGTCACGGTTGTTTCGGGAGACAGACCGCTTGTCGAGCCGTAAAAGACGATGGCTTTTTCGGAGCCGGCCACCACCAGGTCGGAGATTGGGTCAGGATTGATGCGGGACGCCAGCAGTGTCTTCATTCCCATGTGGGAGCCTTCCCGGCCGCGAGGTCTCTCGCCCACTTGCAGATCGGCGCTGCTCAGCACTTGACGGCGGTGTTTGCCGAACCCTCCCTTGCCGTCTCCCCAATAGAGATAGAGACTCTGTTCCTGGCTGTTGTGGTTCAGGAAGGCCAGGTCGGCGTGTCCGTCACCGTTGAAGTCGGCCGAGGCCGCGTCGGTGGCGCTGATGGTGGGAAGGGAAGTGCGGCGCGCGGTGTTGAAACCGTTCAGGTTGCCCCAGTAGATGTAGGATTCCAGGTGCTGCCGAAACCCGCTGGTCTCTCCCCTCTCGCTTCCGTGGTTGGCCAGGGCGACATCGGGCAGCCCGTCTCCGTTGAGGTCCTCCACTGCCAGGCCACCGGCCAGCAGGGCGGGCAAGTCGGTGCGATTCTCCGGTCGAAATCCGTCGTCTCCGCCCCAATAGATGTAGGCGGGCTGGTCGGTGCGGTAGTTGTGCTGGAAGTTGCAGATAACGATGTCCAGGTGTCCGTCCAGGTTGAGATCGGCGATCTTGCTGCGGCCTCCCCCCGAGGTCGGCAAACGGGTTACCCGCTTGATCGCGGTCGTCAGTGTCTTGAGCAGGGAAAAGGGCGCCCGGATTTGCCACATGTCGGGCAGCAGAGAAGCGTAGCCCTCCTTGCCGCCCCAGTAGATCAAGGTGTCGGGCGTGTAGACCGAGTTGTGATCCTGGGTGAACACCAGGTCCAGCTCGCCGTCCCGGTTCAGGTCCCAGCGGTTGATGGTCTGGATCCTCCCCTTGGAGGAGACATAGAGGTTGGCGCCGCTGTTGCCGGGCTGTCCGGTTTTCAGGGATTCAAAGCCGCTGTGCCTGATCCAGAGGGAGTCATTGGCCTCCAGCAAGGCTGAGGAAAAAACGGCAAGACCGGCAAGGGCTGCCAGGCAAGCCAGGCAGCTTGTGAACAAGCGGGGCCTGACAAGTTTCACGAAGCGTCTCCTAGGAAGTGAGTTTCCAGATATCCAATGGACGGGGAGGGGGCAAGGCTTTCAAATTGGCCGAGTAGGATATCATAGATCGCCGCCGCGAGGCGGACTGGGGATCGAGGGATTTCTGCTTTCGGAACTGGGGTAAAGGGAAGGACACGCACTCCAGGTCCGGAGCCTTGGGTATTCACAATCTATTGAGCCTTTTGCAAATTCACCAGGGGGACGTTTGCCGGGAATGGCCACAAAAGGCACAAAAACACAATTTGTGACTTTTGTGCTTTTTGTGGTTGGACAGCAGTCTTCACCAGGTCGCACCCGATATTGAAAAAGGCAAAACCTCAGGTTTGCCGGAAATGTGACCTGCCCCGTTGCGAATATTGCAAAATACTCCAGGGACTTGTCTTTGCCAATCGACAATCAAAAATCACAAATCATCAATCAAAAGTCCTGTTACTCGCTGCACGGCATTGTTCCCATCATCAACACGCCGTTCGACGACCACCTCAAGCTCGATTTCCCCTCGCTGGAGCGGTTGCTGGAGCAGTCCATTGCCGACGGCATCGTGGGCTGCATCGTTCCGGCTGTAGCCAGTGAGGTCGACAAGCTCTCGGACCTCGAGCGCCGCCAGTTGGTCGAGCGCGTGGTGGCCATCGCCGATGGACGCATTCAGGTGGTCGCCGGAGCCAGCTCCGAAATCCTGGAAGAGGCCTTCGAATTGGCCAGGCATGGGGTCAAGGCCGGTGCGGACGGGATCCTTTGCCGGGTGCCCGATCGCCTGGAAGGCGACCGGGAAGGCATTGTCAGCTTCTTCACCCGACTCTCGGAAGCGGGAATGGAGATGTTGATGATTCAGGACCTCTCCTGGGGCGGCTACGGCGTCAGCCTCGAAGTCATCCTGGAGCTGTTCGAGAAGATTCCGGCCTTTCGTTGCATCAAGATCGAAACCATACCGGCGGGACTCAAATCCACCCGGGTGTTGGAAGCTACCGAAGGCAGGCTCAACGTTTCCAGTGGCTGGTCCCTGCCGGAAATGATCGAAGCCCTGGATCGAGGCATCCACGGCTTCAATACCACCGCCATCAACAAGCCCTTCGTCCACATCTACCGGCTGCACCGGGAGGGACGGAGAGCCGAAGCCATGGCGCTGTTCGACCGCATTGTTCCCTACCTGGCTTTCGTCCACCAGCACATCGACATTTCCATCCATTTCCTGAAGCGCTACTGCGTGCGGCGAGGTTTTTTTTCCACCCACAACGTGCGCGAGCCCATCCTGCCCTACGACGCCTACCACGAACGCTGCAGCCGGGAACTCATAGAACGGGTTGTGGCCGTTGAGGATGGATTGGGGGACTGGTGATTGTCCTCGAAGGAACCGAAGGAGATGGAGTTCCGGAGGATTCAGGTAGTCACAAGAATCTCTCCTTCCCTATTATTGTACGGTGACCAGGCCGGGCTAAACCGGTTGTGAGGCTGAATGGCGGTGAAATGATGAGACAGGTGGTAGTTTACCTGGGCGAAGATGGCTATTGGGTTGCCGAATGTCCCAGTCTACCCGGTTGCATCAGTCAGGTAAAAACCAGGCAGGAAGCCATTGCCAATATCAAAGAGGCCATTGAAGGTTACATCGTCTCTCTTGAAGAAGACAGTCTGCCGGTTCCAAGCCTATGACCGCGGAGGATGGATGACATGAGTGTCATTACCCCAGAGCTTGAACGATCTTGGACCCAAGTGAGTGCTTTACTCACAATCCAAAATGAGAAGGACTATGACCTGGCGGTGGACCGACTCAATAGCCTCATTGATGAAGTGGGCACCGACGAGCATCATCCGCTGTATTCTCTGCTCGATACGCTCGGAACTCTTGTTCATGCCTGGGAGGAACAACACCATCCCATGCCCAAGTCCCAGGTCTCGATCAAAATGGGTCAACCACGGTAATGCCGTGGTAGGACTGCCCTGAATTCAAGTCTTCAGAAATAATCCGTGTGCAGCCAGCCTTCTCCGCGGCGGCAACTATCAGCGAATCCCAATAGCTGATGCCGTATTCCTTGTGAGTATCGATCGCCCGGCGCACCAGAGACCAATCCAGTTCCACTACCGGTAGAACAGCGGTCCGCTCGATGATTGCCTCTGCTTCTTCAACCGAGAGCGGGTTGGGAATGCGTTTGGTCACCACGCTGAAAAACTCACCCAGCACCTGAACGGATAGAGTGCCCGTTTCATTCTCGATGGCGGAATTTAGCAGTCTTCGAGCCTGGAATTGCTTCTCCGGCTCACTCCGGTCAGCCGCATAGATCAAGATGTTGCTGTCGAAGAAGTCCCTATTTGGCATGGTATCGGCGAGGCCTGTCATACAACTCCTCTCGCGTCCATGTTCGGGGACCCATATCACGGCTCACTTTCTCGAACGTTTCCATCAGTTTGGCCGCGTCCGCCTTTCGTGCCGCGGCATCGCTGCTGGCCACTCGAGTTAGATAGTCCCTCACCATCGCCGTCAAGGTAGTATCCTTGTCGATGGCGATCTTGCGGACCTTCTTCACGATTTCCTCGTCAACGCTCAAGGTAATATTCATATCGGACTCCGAATGGAAAACATTGGAACGTAATAAGGCTGAACCATAATAAGGGTAATGTGCTCGGCAGTCAAGGGGAACTACTCCGAATGGACAGCCAAACGCACATTCGGAATGGAGTTGCATGAAGGGTTACGAGTCTTCCTTTTCGGGCCACTTCCCAAACAGGTCGTCTCGTGGTAGAACTTGGACTACTGTTGCAGCGTCCCCAATAGAGGAGGCAAACCATGGCGTACCCGCGACTGATGAGAGTGGCTCAGCATTTTGAAGCGCCCACGGTGGATGACATTCCCGGGACGGTTCGAGACGAGGTGGCCCGGCTCAACCTGTCCTCTCAGGTCAAGGCCGGTCAGACCATCGCCATTTCGGTGGGCAGCCGCGGTATTGCCAACATCGCCCTGATCGTCAAGTCGCTGGTGGAGGAGCTCAAGGCGCTGGGAGGGAAACCCTTCCTGGTCCCTGCCATGGGAAGCCACGGCGGGGGCATTGCGGAGAACCAGCGGGGCATCATCGAAAGCTACGGGGTCACGGAAGAATTCACCGGGGCGCCCATACGGGCCTCCATGGAAACCGTGGAGGTGGGCCGCACCGAGGAAGGGGTTCCGGTGCTTTTCGACAAGTTTGCCTTTGAGGCCGACCATGTGGCCGTGGTCGCGCGGGTCAAGCCCCACACCGGCTTCAACGGCGAAATCGAGAGTGGGCTTCACAAGATGATGCTCATCGGGTTCGGCAAGCACAAGGGGGCGGCCCTCTATCACCAGGCCATCATTCACTACAGTTGGGATCAGATGGTCCGGTCCATCGCCCGAACCGTCATTGAAAAGTGCGGGGTGCTTCTGGGACTGGGGATCGTGGAGAACCAGTACGATGAGACGGCTCTGATCGAGGCGGTGGCTCCCGGGGATTTCCTGGAACGCGAAAAGGAATTGCTGGTGCTGGCCAAGCGATGGATGCCGAGATTGCCTTTTGAAAACATCGATCTGCTGGTGGTCGACCGGATCGGCAAGGACATCAGCGGGGCCGGCATGGACACCAATGTGATCGGCCGCAAGTACAACGACCACCGTGCTACGGACAGCGAGCGGCCCAGGATCACCCGCATCTACGTCCGGGACCTGACCGAGGAAACCCACGGGAACGCATCGGGACTCGGAATGGCCGAATACTGCCACCGGAGGGCCGTCGACCGCATGAACCGTGAAGCCACCTACATCAACTGCATGACGGGGAATGCGCCTTCGGGAGCATCGATCCCGATCACCTTCGACAACGACCGCAGGGCTTTGAGCCTGGCGCTGGGGACCGTGGGCCTGGTGGAGCCCGAGCAGGCCAGGGTCGTTCGCATTCACGACACGCTCGACTTGCGGGAGATTCTGGCTTCGGAGGCCTATCTTCCCGAAGTGGAATCGCGCAGCGACTTGAGCGTGGTGACTCCCCCTACGGACCTGAAGTTCGATTCCAGCGGCGATTTCCTGCCCTTCGTGTAAAGCGGTTTCAGGGCCTGAACGTCGGGACATTTCCTACCTGTCAGCAGATCACTCGGCGCTTGGTGAAGTCCACTCATCCTGGATTCACCCAAATGCCAGCCGTCCTTCCCGCACCAGGCACCTGGAATCGCAAAGCACGGTTGCTCCCGAACAGACCAGGTCGATGTTGAGGGTCGATTCGTTCTGTCCACCCATGAATCTATTCTCGCCGAAGGCAACGAACACCATGCCGGACATGCACTCGTCTATGGTTGTCAATCCGGTCGGGTGCTTGATGCCCGGATTGACGCCGATGCCGATGTGACTGATCCGGTCGCGGTCGCCCGAGTGCCTGCCCACAAAATCGGCAAAGGCTTCGGGACTATTGGCTGCCGAGAGATCGGATATGCGGCCGCCTTCGAAAGCAACCACGAGATCACGTACATCCCGCCAGCGGTCGAAGCAAATCGTGCCCTCGACGCTGTCTTCCGGAACGGTAAACGATAGCGAGCCATAGGGAAGATTCAACACAAGGCTCCTGTTCAGGCGCCCGTCGCTCCAATATAGGGGCCTCCCAAGTTCACACCTCATGCAACCGTGGTTGCGAGTCCTTATCTCGAGGACTCGTCCGTTGTCGATGATCTTCTTGGCAATTCCCAGAAGTGCACGTATTTCATCGATGTCCGCGCTGACGGCGGCCTTTATGGCTTCGTAGGTCTCATTGGTTGAGACAAGAAGCTGATCCTGCCGTTGTGCCTCCGGATTTGCGATCAGACAATAGGGGATTTGCCTGGATTCCTGTTGCGCCACCAGGAGACCTACGGCCTGGTTCCACGCCTCGAGCTTCTCGGCAGGACACAGCGCTGCCAACGAACTCCAGTCTCGTTCAATGACAATGACGGCATCCACGGTTCTTGCCAGATCGAACAGAAACGGAGACGGTCGCCGCAGCCAGCCACTTGACAGGGTCCGGATGCGTTCAGCCTCGAGGGCGATTGAAGTCAGGTTGAGGCACGGCACGGCTCCGACCCTTTCCACGGCAAGAGACACCGCATCGATACACTCCTGCATGGAGGTGTCGCCCCGGATTTCCACGTACTGCAAAGGCTGAATGTCCAGACCGGCAGTGGCCATGTCTGCCAACTTCTTGAAGAGTGATCGCGTCGCTATTTCGGCCACAGTGTTACGACCTTGAAGTTGCTGGACTCCGGAACGCCAAGAAGACCGCAAGGGTACGGGACAATATTCGGAGCCTGTTGCAAAATTCGGCAGCGGGACGTTTCCCGGAAATGGCCACAAAAACCACAAAAACACAATTTGTGACTTTTGTGCTTAGACAGCATTTTTTGCCGGGTGGCACGCGATATTGAAATAGGCAGAACCACCAGAAACGTGTAGAAACACGTCACGAATCCGCGCTTCAGTCCGATCAAAGATGATGTCGTGGTTTGACTTGGCGGAAGAGTTGCCTACCGCGGCCCGGCCGCCCGCACCTCGTCGGTGACACCGCTCTGGTAGGCCTTGAAGTTTTCCCTGAACAAACCCGCCAACTTGACGGCGGTCTGATCGTAGGCGGCCTTGTCCGCCCAGGAACCGCGGGGCAGCATCAGCTCGCTCGGCGCCCCCGGACATTCGGCAATCACCTCCAGGCCGAAGGTAGGATCCTTGACGGTCCTGGCGTCCCGCAGGGCTCCGGCGTAGATCGCATCCAGCATGGCCCGGGTGTATTTCAGCTTGATGCGCGAGCCGGTCCCGTAAGCCCCGCCCGACCAGCCGGTATTCACCAGCCAGACCTGGGCGCCGTGGCGGCGGATGCGCTGACTGAGCATGCGAGCGTACTTTCCCGGGTGCCATACCAGGAAGGGTCCCCCGAAGCAGGGCGAAAAAGTGGCCTGGGGCTCGGTAACCCCGACTTCGGTGCCGGCCACCTTGGCGGTGTAGCCGCTGATGAAGTGGTACTCGGCCTGGTCGGGGGTGAGGCGGCTCAGCGGGGGCAGCACCCCGAAGGCGTCGCAAGTCAGAAAGATCACGTCCGTGGGGTGGCCGGCCAGGCAGGGCACCTTGGCGTTGGGGATGAAATCGATGGGGTAGGCCCCTCGAGTATTCTCGGTAATGGTGTCGTCGTCAAAGTCGACGTGGCGGGTCGCCTGGTCATAGGCGACGTTTTCCAGCACGGCGCCGAATCGAAGCGCATCGAAAATCTGGGGTTCCGCCTCGCGAGTGAGGTGAATGGCTTTGGCGTAGCAGCCTCCTTCGATGTTGAAAATGCCGTCATCGGTCCAGCAATGCTCGTCGTCGCCCACCAGTTGCCGCTTGGGGTCGGCCGACAGGGTGGTCTTGCCGGTACCGGAAAGGCCGAACAGGATCGAGGAGCCTTCACCCGCCTGTTCGGCAGTGGCCGAGCAGTGCATCGACAGGACCCCTTGCTTGGGCATGGCGTAGTTCATGTAGCTGAACACGGCCTTCTTCATCTCTCCGGCGTATTCGGTGCCCAGAATCACCACTTCGCGGTCCTCCAGGCTCAGGTCGACGCTGGTCTTGGAGGTCATGCCGGAAGTGTGCCGGTTGGCCGGGAAGGCGCCGGCGTTGAAGATGGTTACATCCGGTGTGCCGAAGTCCGCCAGTTCCCGGTCATTGGGCCGAATCAGCATGTTCCACATGAAAAGAGAGTGGTAGGGACGGGAGGCGATCACCCGCACCTTGATCCGGTACTTGGGGTGCCAGCCGGCGAATCCATCGGTGCAATAGATACGTTTGCGGGTATTCAGGTAGTCGAGGGCCCGCTCGCGGTTGATGATGAAGGGAGTCTCACCCAGCGGCACATTGACGCTGCCCCACCAGACCTCCGACTCGGAAGCCGCGTTGCGGACCACTCGCTTGTCCTTGGGTGAGCGGCCGGTCTTGGTTCCCGAATAGGCCATGAGTGCGCCGTTGGAGGAGACCTTGCTGTCCGACTCGTGGCGAATGGCTTCCTCGTAGAGCTGGGCCGGGGAAAAGTTACGGTAAATTCTATTGACCTGAATGCCGTGGGACTCGAGGCTGAAACCATTCATGGGCGGCGTTAAGTCCTTTCTTTTTCAGCAGTAATGGCAGACGGAAACCGGCCTTGGGCCAACCTGCCGAGCAATCGGGGATGCCCCGGGAGATGATGAGCCCTGCGCTCAATCGGCTTAAGCCCTGGAAAGCGAGATGACTTCATCTTCCATCACGGGATCGTACTGGCCGTCGCGGGCCGCGCCGGTGCACTTGGAGCGATGAAAGAAGGTCGCCTGAGCCTGGTCGGCATTCTCCGCGCGGCCGTTCCAGGCCTTCAGAGTGGTCTCCTGCAAGGCCCTCCCATAGGAGAAGCTGAGCTGCCAGGGCGAGGGCTCCAAGGCGTTCATGGCCTGCAGGTTCTCGGTGGCCTGGAGCGGGGTCTGCCCGCCCGACAGGAAGACGACGCCCGGCACCGCCGCCGGCACACTCCGCCGGAAGCAGCGAAGGGTAGCTTCGGCAACCTCGCCGGGGCCGGCCTGCACGGGGCACTGCTTGCCCGAAATGACCATATTGGGCTTGAGCAGGATGCCCTCCAGGTGAACTCCATGGCGATGAAGCTCGAAGAAGACCGTGGTGAGGGTGTCGGCGGTGACCTCCTCGCAGCGCTCGATGGTGTGACCTCCGTCCATCAGCACCTCGGGTTCGACGATCGGCACCAGTCCGGCTTCCTGGCAGAGGGCGGCGTAGCGGGCCAGGCCTCGGGCATTGCCGTCGATACAGGTGCGGCTCGGAATCCCCTCGCCGATCGTGATCACCGAGCGCCACTTGGCGAACCGCGCTCCCAGGTCGCGGTACTCGGCCAGACGATCGCGCAGGCCGTCCAGCCCCTCGGTAATCTTCTCCCCGGGAAAACCCGCAAGGGCCTTGGCTCCCTTATCCACCTTGATGCCCGGATGCACTCCCTTCCCCGCCAGGACTTCGCTCAGGGGAACGCCGTCGGGCCCGATCTGGCGGAGGGTTTCGTCAAACAGGATCACCCCGCTGATAAAATCCTCCATTCCGGGGGTGGTGAACAACATGCGGCGGTAAAAAAGGCGGTTCGGCTCGGTCGATTTCACATGAATGCTGTCGAATCGCTTCTTGATGGTTCCCGAGCTCTCGTCTGCAGCCAGAATTCCCTTGCCCTTCTGAACCAGGGCACGAGCGACGGACTCTAGTTTGGCCGTATCCATTTGCTTACCTCCGGGGTTGTGGGGCGCGCCTGAAGAAATGTGAGTTAAAAGGTGTGATGTGAAGCAGTTACCGGTCCAACCCGCAAGACCTGCCGCGCGGTTGTGGATTGGTGGCTAGTGTTCTGTCCCAGAAATAGGGTTGCCATCTTTCGGAGTGCAACGGCGCCGGATTCTAGGAGCGACGACGAGGAAATGCTCATTCATTGCGAGGAGGAGCGACGACGAAGACGGTGCCGTTCCGCCCGAACCCGGAGGGCCGATGGAGGTTCCCGAGGGGAAGCAGAATGGCTCCTATTTCGCTGATACGCAAAGGGTGTCTCAGGCCTACCGTTGCTCTGTGGAACCTCCATCGGAGATGGTAAGCCTATTTCTGGGACAGGACACCAGTATAAACTAGAGTGCGTTTCGATCCAAACGGGGAAAGTCAATAAAGCAGGCCCACCAACGCGCCGGTCATGCAGGTGGACAGGGTCCCGGCGACGATGGAACGCAGCCCCAGGCTGACCACGTCGGCCCGCCGCTCGGGAGCCATGGTGCCCAGCCCGCCGATCATGATTCCCAGACTGCCCGGGTTGGCGAATCCGCACATGGCATAGGTCATGATCACCAGGCTTCGCGAGGACAGGGCGTCGGGAGAGAGTTGGCTCAGGTTGATGTAGGCCACCAGCTCATTGATCACCATCTTGGTGCCCATCAGTTCACCGGCGGTCCAGGACTGGCTCCAGGGAATCCCCATGAGCCATACGATGGGTGCGCTGACGATTCCCAGGATGCCCTGCAGCGTCACGGGACCGGACCCACCGATGGGGAGAACTCCCAGAATCAGGTTCACCAGATGAATGAGAGCCACCATGACCAATAGCATGGCCACGATGTTGATCAGGAGTTGAACCCCCCGGAGCGTGCCTTTGGTGATGGCGTCCATGGAACTGCTGAACGGTTCGGGTTCAACCAACTCCCCCGAGGTTCCCGGACCGGTCTCGGGGATCATGATCTTGGAGATGATCACGGCGGCCACGGCGTTGAGAAGGGAAGCCGTCAGGATGTGCCCGATGACATTGGGAATAATGTCGGACAGGATGCTGGCGTAGAGCACCATGACGGTGCCGGCGATGGTTGCCATTCCACAGGTCATGACCGTGAACAACTCGCTGCGGGTCATTTTGGCCAGGTAGGGACGGATGAAGAGCGGAGCCTCCACCATTCCCAGAAAGATGTTGGCGGAGACACCCAGACCCTCGGCGCCTCCCAGACGCAGCGTCTTTTCCAGCACCCGCGAGAACCCCTTCACCACCAGGGGCAGCACCTTCCAGTAGAAGAGCAGGGAAGAAAGGGCGCTCATCAGGAACAACAGGGGAAGCGCCCGAAAGGCAAAGACGTAATTGTAGGAGGGATTCTTCTCCTCGAAGGGTGGGGGACCGCCTCCCAGATAGCCGAAAACAAAAGCCGTTCCCGCCTGGACCGATTCTTCCAGGGCCAGGATCACCCGGTTGAACCCCAGAAAGATCTCTCCCGAGCCGGGGACCTTCAGAAGCAGGATTCCAAGGGCCAGTTGCAAGGCCAGCCCAAAGCCCACCAGGCGCAGCGACACTTTACGTCGATGCTCGCTCATGGCCCAGGCAAGTCCCAGGAAGACAACCAGACCGATGGCGCTTTGAACCAGCATTGCCGCTCCTTTGAAAGCAGGAATTCTATGGCTGGCCGGCTTGGCGGGTCAAGCGGGCGTCAGGCTGGGGCGCCCCGGCAAAAACAGTCCTGTCGCCGTTCCCGGTTTCGTGATAAAGAAAGGATGTTGGGCAGGACGCCGAAGGGGTCGCCGGCAACCCCGTCTTCCCCGTTGGCGCTGCTGCTTAAGGACAGGCCGGGCGCCGTGCTTCGGCAGGGTTGTCGGGGCCATACCGTTGCCGTTGGCAACCCGTTCCGCAAAAAAGGAGGACAAAGACCGATGAAAACTTCGACCTGCCGAGTTGTCCGTTCCCTGGACCACCGCCGCAACTGGCTCAAAGCCGCCGGACTGGGAATTGTGGGCGCAGTCCTGGGCCGACCCCTTGCGGCTGCCGGAAAGCACGCCAAGAAGTCGGTTCAGCTCCACATCTATATTGAAACCAAGTCGGGGATGGGCAAGAAGCTGGAGAAGCTCTACCGGGACGCCTATGTCCCTGCCATCAAGGTGCAGAAGGGCTTTCTCTCGACCCGCCTGCTGCGCCACTACGAGTCTTCGACCATGTACGAGATCGACATCTCGTTCGAAACGGAAGCCCAACGGGCGACCTGGGCGGTTTCCAAGGAGCACGAGGAGGCCTGGCCCAAGATCGAGGCGGTTGGCGCCAAGATCACCTGGCAGGGTTTCGACGTGTTGGCCTGAGCCGTTCCTAGGGCTTGCAGCAGCTTTGTTGTCATTAGTGCCGACCGCCGGCCTGAACCGGGAACTCTGTCAGGAATCGACTTCCCATGGCCTTGTCCCGGCTCATCCTGCGGACGCTGACTGGCAACGCCGGGAGCTCAGGCTTGATTTCCCACCCGGTTGTGCTTGAATACCGCCATGGCTCACATCAGGCAGACCCCCGAACAACACGAAGTGGTGGTGATCGGATCGGGCGCGGGCGGTGGAACCGTCGCCCACGTCCTGACCCGAATGGGTATTCGGGTCACCTTGCTGGAAGCCGGCCCCATGCTGAACCCGCTGGCCGACTTCAAGGAGCACCTCTGGCCCCATGACGTGGACCATCGCGGCGCCGAGGAGGGCGGGGGCGTCTACTTCGGCCGCGGAGAGGCCTTCGGTCACTTCAACGCCAGCGCGGTCAAGGGTGGATGGACACTGGAAGGGGAGCCCTACACCGTCGCCAAGGGCAGCGACTTCCTCTGGTTCCGGTCCCGCGTCGTGGGAGGGCGGACCAACCACTACGGCCGAATCTCGCTGCGCTTTTCCGACTACGACTTCAACCCTCACGACCGCGACGGTCTGGGGACCAACTGGCCCATCTCCTACGAAGACCTTGCTCCTTATTACGACAGGGCCGAGGCCTTCATCGGAGTGACCGGCACCAGGGAAGGGATCCGCAGCGCCCCCGACGGCGTTTTTCAACCGCCTCCGCCGCCCAAGGCCCATGAACTGGTCATCCAGAAGGCCAGTCACAAGCTGGGGATACCCTGCATCGCCATGCGAAAGGCCGTGATTACGCGGCCCCTAAACGGGCGGCCCGCCTGCCACTACTGCGGACAGTGCGGGCGCGGGTGCCTGACCGCCTCCAACTACTCGTCCAGCCAGGTGCAGATCTTTCCCGCCCTGGAGACTGGCAAGCTCAAGATCATCCACTCGGCCATGGCGCGGGAGATTCTGACCGACGCCCGCGGCAGGGCCAACGGGGTGGTCTACATCGACAAGGAGAGCCGCACCGAAAAGCGGATCGCCTGCCGGGTGGTGGTGGTCGCGGCCAGTGCCTGCGAGTCCGCCCGCCTGCTCCTGAATTCCCGGTCCAGCCTCTTTCCCGACGGCCTGGCCAACGGCTCGGGCACGGTAGGCCGCTTTCTCATGGACACGGTGGGGCTGGGCATGGCCGGCTATGTCCCCAGCCTGGAGAACCTTCCCCGATACAACACCGACGGGATGAGTGGGGCCCACCTCTACATGCCCTGGTGGCATTGGGAGGATCAGGCTCGATTGGGGTTCCCGCGCGGATACCACATCGAAATCGGCGGCGGCTACAACATGCCGAAGGTGGGGACGTTTCACGGCGCGGCCCGACGGCACGGCTACGGCAGGAAGCTGAAGCAGCAAGTTCGGAAAGAGTACGGGGCTTTCGTCCGGTTCGCGGGTCGGGGCGAGATGATTCCCAACAACCTGAGCTACTGCGAGATCGACCCCGAGGTGGTCGATCGGTGGGGCATCCCGGTGTTGCGCTTTCACTTCAAGTGGTCCGACTATGAATGGAAGCAGGCCCGGCACATGGAGAAGACCTTTGCAGCCCTGATCGAAAGCATGGGTGGCAAGGTGATCGGGCTGACCAGCCATTTCGATCGCCACGGGATCTCGGTTCCCGGGACCATCATCCACGAGGTGGGAACGGTTCGGATGGGGTCCAATCCCCGGAACTCCGTGCTGAACGGATTCTGTCAGTCTCACGAGGTCAGGAATCTGCTGGTCTGCGACGGCGGTACCTTCGTGAGCAACCCCGACAAGAATCCCACCCTCACCATCAACGCCCTGGCCTGGAGAGCCTCCGACTACCTGGCCGAGGAGATGAGGAAGGGAAATGTCTAGCGACCCCCTGAAACCGGAGATCCGGTGCCCTCTGACCCGGCGCCAGATGCTGGAGAGGATCGCCTTGGCCCTGACGGCCAGCGGGGCCGCTCCCTTCGAGTTTGCCTGGGGGGAGCACGTCCATGGAACGGCTCGGGAAGAAAGGGAAAAGACCGGGGCCTACAAGCCCAAGTTGTTCAAACCCCACGAATATCGGACCATTCAGCAACTGGCCGAACTGATCATTCCGGCCGACGAGCATTCGGGAAGCGCCCTCGAGGCCGGCGCTCCCGAGTTCATCGACCTGCTCTGCAGCCAGAATCCGGAGTTGGCGGACATCTACACCGGAGGGCTGCTCTGGCTGGACGCGCAGATGCGCCAGCAACACGGCGCCTCCTTCCTGGAATCCACCGCGGAGCAGCAGACCTCCCTGCTGGATCGCCTGGTCGAGGAGGGAGATCCGGAGAAGGTGGAGGGAGCCCGGGCCACCCGATACGGGGCCTCCGAGGACTACCAGGGGTTCAGCGACTACCGTATCCATCCCGTCTCGGATCTTGCACCTGGAGTCCGGTTCTTCGAATGGTTGCGCAAAATGATCGTCGACGCCTTCTACACCAGCCCCATCGGCATCCAGGATGTGGGCTACCAGGGAAACATAGCCGTCAGCAAATACGAAGTGCCTGAAGCCATCATCCAGGAGGCACTGCGCCGGAGCCCGTTCGGCGGCGCATGAGGAATTCCCTCTCTCCTTAACCACCTTGATCGCACCGGGAGTGCCCCGGTGACCAATGCGGGGTAACCATGTCTCCTACCCTTATTGCCGGTAATGACGTCCGACACCTGCTGCTGGATCTGCAGCAGATGAAGGTCTTTTCCGCCAATCCGTTGATCATCCGGGAAGCCCGGGGGGTGTACCTGACGGATGTGGACGGCAAGCGCTATATCGACGGTGTGTCCGGGATCTACGTGGTCAACATCGGTCACGGAAACGAGCACGTCATCGAGGCCATCCGCAAGCAGCAGGAAAGGGTCAGCTTCGTGGCGCCGCTGCATGCCGTATCGGACACCACCGTTCGCTTCGCCAAGAAACTGACCGAAATCACCCCGGCAGGTCTCGACACCGTCAAGCTGGTCAGCGGGGGATCGGAGGCCACCGAGTCGGCACTCAAGTTTGCCCGCCAATACCACCGCCAGAGCGGTAGTCCGGCCAAGTACAAGGTGATTGCCAACTATCTGGGTTACCACGGGGGGACCATGGGGGCCATGTCGGCCTCCGGGCTGGGGGGACCGCGCAAGGCGGTGTTCGGACCCTTTCTCACCGGCTTCGTGCATATTCCGCCGCCGGCCTGTTTTCCCGGACCGTTCGATCTGGCCGGAGCCAGCGGCACCCATCCCGGCGCCGCCATGCTGGAGTATACGATCCGTCACGAAGGTCCCGAATCGGTGGCGGCATTCATCCTGGAGCCCATCAGCAATACCGGAGGCATTGTCGTTCCTCCACCGGAATACTTTCAGGGAGTGCGCGAGGTCTGTTCCCGATACGGCGTGCTGCTGATCTATGACGAAATCATCACGGGCATGGGCCGGACCGGAAACTGGTTTGCCGCGCAAACCTTCGGGGTCGCCCCCGATATTCTGTGCGTCGGCAAGGGACTCGCCAGCGGGTACGCACCCCTGGCTGCCATGATCGTCAGGGACGAGTTGCACTATTCCGCCTTCTGGGGCGAGGAGAGCCAGAACATCAGCTTCGCCCACGGGCACACCTTCGGGGGCAACCCCATTGCCACGGCCGCGGGCCTGGCGGTTATCGACGTGATCGAGAAGGAGGACTTGATTCCCAAGGGAGCATCGGTGGGCCGCCACATCCGCAAGAGGCTCCGGGAGGAAATCGGGGCGCTGGGGATTCTGGGTGAGGTCCGCGGCAGGGGCGCGCTCAGTTGCGTGGAATTTGTGGAGAACATGGACACCGGCAAGCCCTTTGCCGACGACCGGCGCTTCGGCAAGCAGGTCGAGAAGCGATTGATCAAGCACGGATTGATCCTGCGCTGCGACCCTCACTGGATCGGGCTGGCCCCACCGTTGACCATGACGGTGGAGCAGGCCGACGAAATGCTCGAGGTGTTCGTGAAAGCGGTCGCCGAGGAGTTGAGGGAGGGGCGCTGAGCGAGGGATCGTTTCGATTGAAGCGCCGCCGAATCCCGAATTGGCAGAGATCAGTCGGGCGCCCGTCCCCCACGACCGGGCAGATTTTACGGAGCCGTGTTTTGCGAAAGGGGTCGGTAGAGAGTCTCCTTCAATAGCGCGTGCGACTTGGCAAGAAATACGGGTTCACCACAAAAGGCACAAAAAATTTGTGCCTTTTGTGGCCATTGACGGCAAGGCTTTCGCTGACGAATTTGCGAACCGCTCAGGGGAGAAACAGCCGATTGTCAGTGAAGACGAGTCACGAAATGACACGAATTAGCACGAAGATAAGCCGATGAAACAGGCGGAGGTCATCATTGTAGGAGGCGGCATTGTGGGCTTGGCCACCGCCTACGATCTTACCCGGCGATTCCCCGGGAAGCGGGTTCTGGTCCTGGAGAAGGAAGCGGCGGTGGCCCGGCACCAGACCGGACGCAATTCCGGGGTGCTACACTCGGGCGTCTACTACCAGCCGGGCTCCCTCAAGGCCCGCAACTGCCTGGACGGCAAGCGCATTCTGCAGGAATTCTGCGACCGGCAGGGCGTTCCCTATGCTCTTTGCGGGAAGGTCATCGTGGCCGTCAAGGAGGAGGAACTTCCCCGTCTGGAGGCCATTTATCGCAATGGGCAGGCCAACGGAGTGCGCTGCACCCTGGTGGGACCGGAGCGGCTCAACGACTTGGAGCCGGCCGTTCGAGGCATCCGGGCCATTCACGTCCCCGATGCCGGCATTATCGACTACACCCAGGTGTGCGAGGCGCTGGTTCGATGCCTGCTGGAAAGCGGAGGGGCGGTCGTCACCAATAGCCGGGTGAGCGCCATCGACTCCAATGCATCCAAGGTGCGGGTGCGGACGTCTCAGGGCGAGACCTTCGAGGCCGGCTACGTGGTGAATTGCACCGGGTTGCAGTCCGACCGGGTGGCCAGGCTCAGCGGGACTCGTCCCGAAGCCAGGATCGTGCCCTTTCGCGGAGAATACTATGAGCTCAAGCCGGAAGCGCACCATCTGTGCCGGGGCCTGATCTATCCCGTGCCCGATCCCAGTTTCCCCTTCCTGGGAGTCCACTTCACCCGAATGATTTCCGGAGGAGTGGAGTGCGGACCCAACGCCGTGCTGGCCTTCGCTCGGGAGGGCTACCGAATTACTGACGTGAACCTGCGGGATTTGTTCGAATCGGTGACCTATCCGGGGTTTCTGAGGATGGCGCGGAAATACTGGCGGGTGGGTGTGGAGGAGATGTGGCGCTCCATCAGCAAGAAAGCCTTCGTGAAAGCCCTGCAGCGGCTGGTGCCGGAGATCGCCACCGGCGACCTGAACCCGGCGCCGGCGGGAATCCGGGCGCAGGCACTCAGCCCCCAGGGAAGCCTGGTGTATGACTTCGATATCCGGGAAACCCAGCGGGTTCTGAACGTGTGCAACGCTCCTTCACCAGCAGCCACTGCCTGCTTGAACATCGGCCGGCTGGTGGTGGACCGGTTGGCCCGGCGCTTTTAGAAAATCTTTGAGAAAATTCGCTTGAAGCGGTTGGTCTTCTTGGAGGGGGGCTGTGCAGGCTGTTCCTCTTCGTCCTGGGTGGCTCCGGCCTCGTTGCTCAGTTGGCGCTGGTCGTAAAGCCACTCGTGAGCGGAATGGCTGCAGCGCTGGGTCGGCTCGCTGCCGGCAATGTAGTGCTCGTAAATGACGCTCTGACAATCGGGCGTGGCCAGTAGGCCGGTCTCTTCGTCGATGTGGACCCGAACCATGCCTTCCTCCGGGGGCTGGAATTCATCCTCGGCCAGCCAGGGTTCAAGTTCGGTGGCCTGCTTCATGAAGTCCGTCCAGATGGGCAGGGCCGAAGTGGACCCCTCCAGCATCAGTTCCCGATTGTCGTCAAACCCTACCCAGACAATGCAGAGCAGCCCGCTGGTGTAGCCGGCGAACCAGCCGTCATGGGAGGTCCCGGTCTTGCCCGCCGCCGGCTTCCGAAAACCCATCAGCCGAGCCCGAATGCCGGTGCCCCGATTGATCACCCCTTCCATCAGGTTGGTCATCAGGTAGGCCACGCTCGGGTCGATAACCTCTTCGGACGAGATCTCCGAGCTGAAGATGGTTTCGCCGTCACCATTGACCACGTCGCGAATGATCCGAGGCTCCACCCGAATACCCTGATTGGCGAAGATGGTGAAGGCCTCCGCCATCTCCAGGGGAGTGACCTCGTAGGAACCCAGGGCGGCTGCCGGAGTGGCCAGAATGCGGTCGTTCATGCCGGCGGATATCGCCAGATCGACCACCTTCTGCCAACCGATCATTTCGGCGAATTTTATGGTGGCCACGTTGAGTGACTTGGTGAGCGCCCGTCGCAGGGTCACCGGCCCGAAGAATTTTTCCCCGTAATTGTTGGGCTCGTAGGGTTCCTCGTTGAAATTGAAGACCGTCTTGATGTCTTCCACCATGGTCGAGGGCGTGACCAGGGGTTCGGTGTGTTTGATGGCCGAGTTGATGGCGGCAGCGAAGACGAAGGGCTTGAAGATGGAGCCGGGTTGTCGCTTGGCGTAGGTCACCCGATTCAACTGGCTGGTCCCGTAATCCCGGCCGCCCACCAGGGCTCGAATCTCTCCGGTGACGGCATCCAGGGCAATCAGGCAGACCTGCACCCGCTCATCGGGAGGGATTTCATACTTTGGGTGGGAGGCCGGATCCCATCTGGCCCTGGGACCACGCCGTTGCCGATGGGCCCGGGTCTGATCCGCCAGCTCGGCGCCGTCCCGCACGACCTTGTAGGCAATGGATTGCAGGTCGGCGTCCAGGGTGGTGTAGACCTTGAAGCGCTTGGTGAGCAGTTCATCGTCGGAGTAGGTCTGCAGCAAGCGGTCCTTGAGCATGTCCACAAAGTAGGGGGCGTCGTTCTGATCCACGCTGTGGGGAGCGACCTCCAAGGGCGCCTTGATGGCTGCCTGATACTGTTCCGGCGTGATGCTGCCGGTTTCCAGCATTGCCATCAACACCACGTTTCGGCGACGCATGGCTCTTTCCGGACGCCTGGTGGGGCTGTAGCGGTTCGGAGACTGAATCAGTCCCGCCAGCAGGGCGGCTTCCGGCAGGTCGAGGTCCTTGATGTCCTTGTTGAAGTAGGCGGTGGCGGCTTCACCGAATCCGTTGATACTGAAAGAACCGCTCTGTCCCAGGTAGATGTCGTTGGAGTAGAGGGTGAAGATTTCCTCCTTGGACAGCCGTGTCTCCAGGATGGTGGACATGTAAATCTCTTTGGCCTTGCGGATCACCCGTCTCTCCCGTGTCAACCAGAAGCTGGAAGATCGCACCAGTTGCTGGGTGATGGTGCTGGCTCCCCGTTCAAATCCCCCCAGAGCCACGCTGACCAGGGCGATGGGATCGAAACCGTAATGTGAGAAGAACCGGCGGTCCTCGATCGCCAGCACGGCGTCCCTGAGCACCTGAGGGATTTCCCAGTACTCGATCAGGCGGCGCTTTTCACGACTCTTGTCGAACAGGTGGGTGATCAGCCGGGGTTCCAGATCGTAGAATTCGAGCAGGCTCCGGTCGGACAGGGAGACAATATTTTCGATGCCGTCTTGGTCGAACTCGATCCGGACCGCCCCGGCGCTCCCTCCGTAGGCATGTTCTCCCGGATAGATTTGCAGTCCGTCTCCGCTTGCAGCGAAGTGCCCCTGGGCACCCTCCTCGGGTTGGTTCGGGCTGTACCCTGCAGCCTCCAGGTAGCCCTCGATCTGGGCCAGGCCTATGGGTTGGCCGGGATAGATCTCCAGTGGAGCGGTATAGACCTTGGCCGTATTGAGAAAAATCTCCCCGGAAATCTTGCGGTCAATTTGCCGGGAGAACTGCTGGTAGGTGTCGATGAGGACAAAGCTGACCGCGACGAAAGCGAAAATCCCCAGGGTCAGCAACACCTTGGACCAGGTCGAATGAAACCAGGGCCAGTACCACCACCTGGCCTTTACCCGGGTCTTCTTTCTCGCGGATTTCTTCTTCCTGGAGCGGAACATGTCTATCGGTTTCCTATACAAGCGGCCGGGGGGCAGCGATCAGCGAAACCACCCCGGCAAGGCCCCTGACCGCAGGGCGTGTCCCACCAAGGCTCGTTTCTCCTCGGTTTTCCGGCTTCTCAGTTGCCGGATTCTACGGTTGATGTCCGCGACTCCCGGGGGCAGGCCCAGCCCCGGGGTGCTGTCAACCTCCAGAGCCTCCCCTTTCTGCGGAATGCGCCGATGCACCAGCTGAAACCGCTCGAGTTCCAGCGGGGCAATTCGTGAGCGGAAGCGCTGGTCGACGAGGCTCAGTTGCCGTTGCCAGTAGGCTCGATCCCTGAGCACGGGGCCCTCCGTCCCATCGGCGGTTCCCTCGCCGATCCGGTGGTCCAGGGCGGCCCGAGAGTGCTCCCAGGACAGGGGCTTTCCGCTCTTGCGCAGGCGCTCGCGAAGGTCGGCAAGTTCTCGCCGGGCCCTGGAGAGGACCTGCCGGCGTTGTTCAATCCGCTGCTCCGCCTGGGCGATCAGTGGACCATAGACGCGAGCGGGGTCGGTTACCGTGGTCTGGCGAAACGGATCGCCCTGGAGCTTGAGGTTCAGGCCCTCCAGCTTGGCCCGCAGCGCCTGGTGACGCTGTTCGGCGGTTGCCAGCCTGGCTTTGGCTTGGAGAAAGCGCCGGCTCCAGCCGCGCTCCTCCCGGGTCGTACCGGATAGGTCTGCGGGCCGGGAAGGTCGGCGCGGGGACACAGCGGGCGCTGCCCTGGTGGAGGAGGAAACTGCAAGCCGGCTGGCGTGAGCCTGCAGGGTTTCGTTGGTATGGATGACAGCCGCATGGGGCAGTTGGGCCCGACGACCGCGTTCCTTGCTGGCAACCTCCGTCAGGCTCTGGGCCTTCAGTTCCTGAGTAAGCGTCCAGAGCAGGATGAAGAGGATGAATGTCAGGCGAAGTGCGATCATCGCGTTGGCCGGGAGAGCCGGTCGATGCTGGGAATCAAGTGTTTCCGGCAGGAAAAGGGTTGAGCGAAGAGAAGGGGGCGCAAACTTGTCGGATGCCTGCAGGCCGTTTTTGGCGGCCCTGGTCATGCAATGGCTCCTGGTTGCATCGGCGGACCGGGAAGATGGCTTGGAACCCGACCTCCACCGTTGTAAGGCGGCCTGATATAATCCTGAACCGAATTATAGCAAGTTTTGCTCCGTCGCCGAATCTCATCCCTTCGTGGATCGTTCTTTAATTGCCTATGACCGCGCAATCGCCTCAAACTCTTCAGAGCGTCGACATCGACGGCGTCCGCATTCACCTGGCTCATCCGGATGAATTGCCCATTCAGTGGGTTGGCCAGGAGGAGCTCATTCGCCAGCTCATGGCCGCCTGGATGGTTGTCAACAACCAGGATCTGCCGATGAACCCCCGGCTGCTGGGCAAGCCGGGCGTGGGGAAGACGACCCTGGCCTACGCCGTGGGCAAGCGGCTGGGAAGGGAAGTCTATATCCTGCAGGCGACGCTGGACACCCGTCCCGAAGACTTGCTGGTCACCCCGGTGATCGAGTCGCAGGGAAAGCTTCGCTACGTGGCCTCGCCGTTGGTGACCGCCATGGTGAGGGGCGGAGTGGTGATCCTGGACGAGGGCAATCGCATGAGCGAAAAGAGTTGGGCCAGCCTGGCCCCGCTGCTCGACAACCGGCGATACGTGGAATCCATCGTGGCCGGGATCAAGATCAAGGCCCATCCCAATTTTCGCCTGGTCGCCACCATGAACGACGACGCTTCCACCTTTGAGCTGCCGGAATACATTCATTCCCGGCTGCAGCCTCAAATCCTGCTCGAGTTCCCGGAGCGGGAGGAAGAGCTGCACATCCTTCGCGAAAATCTGCCTTTTGCCGAGCAGGAGGTCCTGGACTACGTCACCGATTTTCTGCAGGCAGCCCATGAGGCCGACGAGCGTTACACCGTCCGGGATGGAATCAACATCGCCAGATTCGCCATGAAGCTGGCCGAAATGTCTCCGGGACGGGGCCGCGCCCGCGCGCTGGAGACTGCCATCCTGCAGACCCTCGGCCAGGAGGCCCTCCGTTATGGGCGGCACTGAAAAGGCGGACGGCTGGAGGCGAGGGCGCTTTCGCTTTCTGCCGGTGGTGCCCGGGCGAATGGAGTTCGCCGCTGAAGTTCGGCGGGCCATCCTGGCCCATCGCCCCCGACGGATCGCCGTCGAGCTGCCCCAAACGCTGAAGGCGGCGACCCTCCGGGCCGTGAGCCGGCTACCGGAGTTTTCGGTGATCCTCTACCCGGACAAATCCGGACAGGATGCCGTCTACGTCCCTGTAGAAATTACCGACCCCTTCATGGAGGCGCTTCGCAGCGGCCGGGAGGTGAATGCCGCTGCCCACTTCGTGGATCCCGACCTGGACCGGCCGGCCCATCCCCCGGAGAATTATCCCGACTCCTACGCGGTTCGGCGAATCGGTTATTCAAGGTTTGTGGAGAGCTGGCTCGCCTACCCCCGGCCGGCCGGACACCAGCTTCGCCGGCAGGCTCAAGGCATGGCCTGGAGACTGCAATCGCTCCCCGGACGGCAAGCCGTCTGGGTAGTGCTTTCCCTGAATCTATTTCCCCTGGTGCTCAAGGCCCTCGAAAAGCCCCAGGCCGAGCCCCTGGCACACCAGAGACGGACCGGAATTCAGGTGCTCAACCTCCACCCCGAGTGCCTGGCCGAAGTGCTGCTGGAGCCTCCCTTTTTCCAGGCAGTCTACGAGCGCTGCCGCCGGCCCTCGCAGGCCGGGAGGGTTGAGTCAGTCACATCCGACCCGCTGCCCGGGCACGGCAACCAACCCTTCAGGGTGATTACCTCCCCGGTGGAGGATCCGCTGCAGTCCCTGGAGTCCATCGTGGAACGAACGGCCAGGAGGGTGAGGTGGAGGGCCAGGCCGGCCCGGCGCACCGGTGCTTCCGAGGATAATGCGCCTGTGGCAGGCGTCCGGAGCATCGACCGCCAGCGCATGGTTTTCCGGCTTCTGGCTGAATCGGAAAGTCGATACGGCGCAGCCACCGGCGAAAAGGTCTCTCACTGGCAACGACGCTTGCTGGGGCGCTACGCTCGAAACCTGGCTTTCCTGGACCGGCAACTGGTGGCCGGACTCTTTGACCTGACGGTTTCGGCCCGTTCGGTGGTGGACGACAACTACGCCTGGGATCTTTGGGAACTGGCCGGCGGCACTCCTCACCAAAGGACCCAGTCGGATCTCATGACCGTCAGGATTTCAGGAGAAGAGCTTTACGCCAACATGAGGCGAATCCAGCTCAGGCGCCGGTTGCCCCGACGCAAGACCCGGGTGCGCCCCTATGGTCTGAGGGGCCGCAGAAAGGAATCGGCGCCGGGCGAATGGGCCCGCCAATTCGACGGCAGCGGCATCTGTTCCTACCCTCCCGAGGACCTGGTCCTGGAAGACTACGGGGCATTCCTCAAGAAAAAGGGGAAAAGCGTTCTTTCGGCGGAAAGGTCCAGGGTGGAAGTCTTCAAGACCTCCCTGCTGGACGGCATCGACGTCCGCGAGACACTGCGGAACTGGCACCAGGGGCAATTGTACGTCCGGGAGTACCAGCGGGTCTCGGGTGAGGTGGGGGCCGTGGTGGTCGTCTTTGACGAGGACCTGGAGAACCGCTACCACTGGTGCACAACCTGGCTGGGGGAGCATGCGCAGGAATCGGACATGGCCTTCTATTCCACCAACCCCTACGAGCGGATCGTGGGACCGGGGATTTCCCGGGCCGAGTATGGCGGCTTCCTGCTCTCCTACCCTCCGCGCCGCATGCTGGACGTCTGGCAGGACCCGGACTACGGGATGGCGGAAAGCAAGGCGGAGACCCTGCTGCTGGCGGGTCTGGACTACACGCTGGAGAGATTCGTGGTCTACGTGGCGGCCCGTCCGCCCCGATCCATCTTTCGCACCGTTGCCTCCAGGATGGGGCGCAAGATCGTCTATCTGCCCATCGGACAGCTCTCTCCGGTCAGCGTCAAAAAGATCCGGGTCGTTCACGTTCTGGACGGGTTCGACAAGAGGCCGCTGGCCAAGGACTATATCTGGTAATGGCCACCGCTCATCTGCGATTCTATGCCGAGTTGCAGGATTGCCTACCGGCCGCAAGCAATGGCGACGGTCCGGGGGGCTTTGACCATTCCTTCAGCGGCCAGGTATCGGTCAAGGATATGGTGGAGTCTCTGGGAGTGCCCCACACCGAGTTGGATCTGATTCTGGCCAACGGAGATTCGGTGGACTTCAGCTACCGCGTCCGGGACGGAGACCGGATCAGCTTCTACCCCCGGTTCGAATCCATCGATGTCGGACCGATTCTTCGGGTCCGTCCTCGACCGCTGCCGGAGCTCCGTTTCGTCCTGGACGTCCACCTGGGGAAGCTGGCTTCCTTCCTGCGCCTGTTGGGATTCGACAGCCTCTACCGGAGAGACTTCGAGGACGCGAGCCTGGCCCGTCTGTCCAACGCCGAGCGCCGCATCCTGCTGACTCGCGATCGGGGTTTGCTGAAGCGGAGCCAGGTTACCTACGGGTATTGGATCCGGGCAACGAGTCCGCGGCTTCAGCTGATCGAAGTGGTGCGGCGATTCGGCCTTTGGGACAGGCTGGAGCCCTTCGGACGGTGCCTGCGCTGCAACGGGGCGATCGAGTCAATCCCCAGCGACGAGGTGGCTTCCAGGTTGCTGCCGCGAACCCGGGAGCATTATCGGGAATTCCGGTGGTGCCCGGAGTGCGAACGCGTCTACTGGAAGGGGTCGCACCACGACCGGATGCAGGGTTTTCTGGAAGAGGTGCTGGCCCAAACGAGCCAGGAGCCGAGGTGACTATGGATGCCGGATCCGGGATGGGCGTTTCTCTTTTTGAAGGCCAGCAGGTGGCGGTGGCGGGCAGGAGATGGGCTACCCGCTCCGAGGTTCTGGCCCGTGACGGCATGGCCGCCACCAGCCAGCCCCTGGCCACCCAGGTGGCTGTGGATACTCTCAGGAAAGGGGGGACCGCCCTGGACGCCGCCATTGCGGCCAATGCGATGCTGGGCCTGGTGGAGCCGGTCTCGTGCGGGATCGGGGGCGACCTTTTTGCCCTGGTCTGGGATGCCGGCGCCAGGAGCTTGTCCGGTCTCAACGGCAGTGGCCGCTCCCCCTATTCCCTGGAGTTGGCGGAATTGAAACGGCGAGGCCTGAGCCGGCTGCCTTCCCGGGGACCGCTCTCGGTGTCCGTGCCGGGATGCGTGGACGGGTGGTACACACTCCACGAGCGCTACGGGAGGCTGCCCATGGATCAGTTGCTGGCCCCGACCATTGAATATGCTCGCCGGGGATTTCCGGTCTCGGAGGTTATTTCCAGGGACTGGGACGCAAGCGTGGCGATCCACGGGAAGTGGCCCGGCTTCCTGGAGACCTTTACGCTGGAGGGTCGGGCCCCCCGGGCGGGCGAGGTGTTCGCCAGTCCCCACCTGGCGGTGACGCTGGAAGCGATTGCCCGGTCGGGCAGGGAAGCCTTCTACCAGGGAGAAATCCCCCGGAGGATCGAAGCCTATTTCAAGAGACTGGGGGGATTTCTGAGCGCCGGGGATCTGGCGGACCATCGTTCGGAATGGGTGGAGCCGGTGGCCACCGATTACCGGGGGTACCGTGTCTGGCAGCTCCCTCCCAATGGACAGGGCATTGCCGTATTGCAGATGCTGAATCTGCTGGAGGCCTACGACATCGCCTCCATGGGCTTCGGCTCCACCGATCACATCCACCATTTCGTGGAGGCCAAGAAGCTGGTTTTCGAAGATCGCGCCCGATTTTATGCCGATCCCGCCTTCAACCGGATTCCGGTCCGCCAGTTGATTTCGAAGGCCTATGCAGGCCGGCGCTGCAAGCTGCTGGACTCCCTGCAGGCGGGAAAGAGCTTCGACGCGGGCAACCCGGCCCTCGCTGCCGGAGACACCGTTTACCTGACGACGGCCGACTCGGCCGGGAACATGGTCTCCTTCATTCAGAGCAACTTCAAGGGCATGGGGTCGGGAATGACTCCCGAGGGACTGGGCTTCATGCTGCAGAACCGGGGCGAACTGTTCAGCCTGGAGGAGGGCCACTTCAACTGCTACGCGCCCCACAAACGGCCCTTCCACACCATTATTCCCGGGTTTGTCACCCGGAACGGCGAACCTTTCCTCAGCTTTGGCGTGATGGGAGGTGACTTCCAGGCCCTGGGCCAGGTTCAGGTGCTCCTGAACCTGATCGACTTCGGCATGAACCTGCAGGAGGCCGGGGACGCCCCGCGCATCAACCACGACGGATCTTCCTCGCCGACCGGCGACTGCATGGACGATGGCGGCGTGGTGGAGCTGGAGAGGGGCTATTCCGAAGAATCGGTGGAGGGGCTGCTGCGACGGGGTCACCGGGTCACCCGGAACGCGGGCCCCTTCGGGGGGTATCAAGCCATCGGGGTCGACCCGGCAGCTCGGGTCTACCGAGGGGCTTCCGAGTCGCGAAAGGACGGCCAGGCGGCCGGGTATTGAGGCGTAGGGGCACCCCTGGTGGGTGCCCTCGAGCCCGCGCTGTCCGAGCGAACGGGAATAGTCGGGCAACCACGACGGTTGCTCTTGCATTGAGGTCGGGGGCCGGCCCTGGATGTCCCTGGAGACGCCGAAGGCTTTACTTGCCGGGCTGCGCCCCGCATAATTAAACGATGGCGCCGGCCGAGATTCGGTCCACCGACTCCTTCCCCGAAGGGAATCCCCAACGTCCTTGCTTCATGGATTTATCTCCTTTTGAATTTCATTCGGCAGCCCGGGTCCTCTTCGGTCTGAACGCGATAGGACGCCTGGGTGAGGTCTCGGTCGAACTGGGGTTCAAGCGGTCGCTGCTGGTGGCCGACCATGGCCTGCAAGCCTCGGGCCACGTGGACGAAGCCCTGGACGCTCTCGGGGCGGCGGGCGTTGAGGCGTTGCCCTTCCACGACTTCGACGTCAACCCCGATGCCGACATGGTCGAGCAGGGGCGACGGTTCGCAGCCGAACAGAGGCCGGACTCCATCATCGGACTGGGGGGAGGCAGTTCCCTGGATTGCGCCAAGGGCATCAACTTTCTGCTGACCAACGGCGGCCGCATGCAGGACTACCGGGGATACGGCAAGGCCACCAGGGACATGCTGCCCATGATCGGCATTCCCACCACCGCCGGCACCGGCAGCGAGGCTCAGAGCTACGCGCTCATTTCCGACCCGAATTCCCATGAGAAGATGGCTTGCGGGGATCCCAAGGCCGCCTTTCGAGCGGTCCTGCTGGACCCGGCGCTGACGCTTTCCCAACCGGCTCAGGTAACGGCCACGGCAGGATTCGATGCCGTTTCCCACGCGGTGGAGAGCTTCGTCACCACCAAGCGCAACGCCGTCTCCGAGTGCTTTTCCAGGGAAGCCTGGAGATTGCTCGAGGGGAACTACGAGAGAGTGCTGAGAGCCCCGGGGGATCTCGACGCCAGGGGAGCCATGCTGCTGGGGGCCTATTTTGCCGGGCTGGCCATCGAGCACTCCATGCTGGGGGCCAGCCACGCCTGCGCCAACCCTCTGACGAGCCATCACGGGGTCACTCACGGGGTTGCCATCGCCATGCTGCTTCCCCAGGTGGTGCGCTGGAACGCGTCGGTGGTGGGGGCCAGGTACCGGGAGTTGATGCACTTGGCCGGGGTAAACGGGTTCGACCGCGACGACCCGGTGGCGCTGGCGACGCGCCTGGAAGAGATGGCCGCGCGTGGCGGGATGCCTTCCGGACTCAGAGCCGTGGGAGTGACCAGGGAGGATCTGGGTCGACTGGCGGAAGCAGCCAGCCTGCAGTGGACCGGACGATTCAATCCCCGGCCTCTGGACCGGAAAGGAGCCTTGGAGGTCTACCAATGGGCACTTTAGAACAGCGCCGGCAATTCGATTCGGGGAAGGGTCTGTGCTCAGGGGCGGTTGTCCTGGCGGGTCTGCCGGTACTGGCCCTGATTTGCTTGCTCGGTCTGTCTCTCCACGGAGTTCAGGGAACCGGAAGCGCATCGTCACAGGCGGGCGGCATCTGGAGCCAGTTTCGTGGAAATCCTGCCTTGACGGGAATCTCCCAAGCGAACCTTCCCGATTCGCTCAAGCTGCTCTGGACGCTGGAGGTGGGCGAACCGATCGAGTCCTCGGCAGCCATCGTGGACGGTGTGGTCTACGTGGGCTCTCAGTCGGGCGACCTGCTGGCAGTGAGCCTGGGCAGCGGCGAAGAGCTGTGGCGCTATCGGGCCGCCGAATTCGGCATCGGGGAGTCCTCTCCCTGCGTGGGGCAGGGGATGGTATACATCGGAGACCTGGACGGGGTGCTGCACGCGGTCGACGTCCGAACCGGCAAGGCCGCCTGGACCTTCGCCACCGAGGGAGAGATCAAGTCTTCCCCGGTGCTGGTCGGGAACCGGGTCCTGGTCGGTTCTTACGACAGCCACCTCTACGCGCTGGAGGCCGACACGGGACTGCTCCTGTGGAAGGTGATGACCGAAGGGTATGTCCATTCCACCCCCAGCGTGGCTGACGGCGTGGCCTATATCTCCGGCTGTGACGAAATCTTTCGCGCCATCCGGGTGAAGGATGGCCGGGAACTGTACCAGGTGCCCTCCATCGCCTACACCGGCGCCTCCCCGGCCCTGGCCGGCGATGCCGCCTACTTTGGAACTTTCAGCAACCAGGTGGTGAGTGTCAGCAGGAGGGAGCGCAAGGTGCTGTGGCGGTATGAGTCCAAGGAATCCCAGTTCCCCTTCTATTCCTCGGCGGCCGTGGTCGGGGGGCGGGTGGTTCTGGGAGGCCGCGATCGAAAGGTGCACTGCCTCGAGGCGGCCAACGGCGAGTCCCTCTGGACCTTTGCCACCAGGGCGCGAGTCGATTCCTCCCCGGTCGCGGTCGGGGATCGGATTTACGTGGGATCCAATGATGGACGCTTCTACGTCCTGAACCTCAAAGACGGCAAGAAGGTCTGGGAGTTCAACGCCGGGGCACCCCTGTCGGCTTCACCGGCGGTGGCCGGTGGAAGGATCGTCATCGGATCTCTGGATGGCCAGCTTTTCTGTTTTGGTTAAGGAAAAGGGGCGGCGTGATTCAGCGGTAGTGCAGTCCGGCTTCAGTCCTTCAATGGTGGAGACAGACATGGGCCGTGAGATCGGTTTTCAGATGGCCACCTCCAACATCCGCTTCGGTCCCGGGGTGACCCGGGAAGTGGGGATGGATCTGAGGGACATGAAGCTTGGCCGGGTGCTGGTGGTCATCGACCCGGGTCTGAGGGATCTGCCGCCGGTTACGGTGGCGCTGCAGGCGATGGAGGACGAGGGCATCGCCTTTTCAGTGTTCGACCGGGTCCGGGTGGAACCCACCGATCGATCCATCCAGGAGGCCATCGCCGCGGCCCGGGGCGATCGCTACGACGGTTTCGTTGCCATCGGCGGAGGATCGACCATTGACACGGCCAAGGCGGCCAATCTCTACTCCACCTTCCCGGCGGACTTCCTCGACTACGTGAACGCACCCATCGGCAAGGGGCTTCCGGTGCCGGGGAGCCTCAAGCCCCTGGTGGCCATTCCCACCACCGCCGGCACCGGCAGCGAGACCACCGGGGTGGCCATCTTCGACTTGAGCGGCATGCGGGCCAAGACCGGCATCGCCCACCGCAGGCTCAAGCCGACCCTGGGCCTGCTGGACCCGGAAAACACCCGCAGCATGCCCTCCGAAGTGGGGGCCTCGACCGGTCTGGACGTGCTCAGCCACGCCCTGGAATCCTACACCGCCATTCCATATGCCCAGCGGCCCTATCCCGACCGCCCGGTCTTGAGGCCGGCCTACCAGGGATCCAATCCCATCAGCGACGTCTGGTCGCTGGAAGCCCTGAGGATCGTGTCCGAATACCTGCCGCGGGCGGCGGAAGACCCCGGCGACGGCGAAGCGCGGGCCCAGATGCTGCTGGCCGCTTCCTACGCGGGCGTGGGATTCGGCAATGCCGGCGTCCACCTGCCCCACGGCATGTCCTATCCGGTATCGGGGCTGGTCCGGGACTATCGCGCCCCCGGGTATTCGGTGGACCACCCCATGGTGCCTCATGGGATCTCGGTGATTCTCAACGCTCCGGCCGTATTTCGTTTCACCGCGCCGGCCTGCCCCGAAAGGCACCTGAATGCCGCCGCCATTCTGGGCGCCGACACCAACGGCAAGGCTTTGGATGACGCCGGCAAGATCCTGTCCGATCGCATTGTCGCTTTCATGCAGCGGCTGAAGCTGCCCAACGGCTTGAGCGGCCTCGGCTACACCTCCCGGGACATCCCCAGCCTGGTGGAAGGCACTCTCCCCCAACACCGCGTCACCAAGCTCTCCCCCCGACCCGCCTCCGCAGAGGACCTGACCCGTATCTTCGAAGAGGCGCTGACGGCCTGGTAGGCTTTGGCCCCACCGCTAAACGGAATAGGCCGACAAGATCCCCTTTCCGTGTGCGCAACCTGGTTTGAAATCAGACGAACGACGTTCTGGAGAGGTAGTGCTTACCGGGACGGGTGCTTCCTGTTCGCCGCATTCGCGGCTGGGTTGACGCAGAACCGATACGACCCCGGGTTGACACCTCCGTTGCCCAGAGGACTCCGCCGTCGCTGCCAAGCTCGACGCCTCCCGGGCTCCTCCTGCTCACCCCGCAGGCGACCCTGGGCCGCAGCTACGCAGCTCTATAAGGATGGCTCGTAGGTGGCGTCGTGCCGGGTAATCTACGTCAACCGCAGCCTCGCAGCTCTCACCTAACCCACAAAGCTGCAAGGGGAAACGCGCTTTTCTATTTAAAATGATGCCCCGGGCAAGAGCCCGGGGAAAGCCATCGGAAGACGTCGCGTATGGGAGTTAAGCCGCGAACGCGGCGACAGCAGTATGCGCGACCGGCGACGCAGCGCAGGCATTGAGACTGTCAACTGTCGGCTTTGGACGGGAAGTATCGCTCGATTGTAGCGGCGCCGGGTCGAGCCGTCATCCAGGAGACCACGATCATCAGCAGCGCCGAGACCAGGACGATGGGGACGACGGGCAGGAAGCCCAGAATGGTGGTCCCGCCGGCCGTCCTCACGATCAGGTCGAGCTGTCCCCAGGAGAGGATCGCGGTCGGCGGTCCGGAGGGAGGCGGAATCATCGCCTGCAGCAGGGCAATGGCGCCGACGGAGGCGCCCGCCCACAGGGTGGTGGCCAGGGCTCCCCAGCGAGTGCTGCGCTTCCAGAACAGAGCCGCCACCAACAGGGGAAGGAGAGCGGCGTAGCCGGTAAAGGAGTACTGTACGGCCACCAGGAATATGGTGGCCGGAGTCTTCAGGGCGATGACGAAGGCTGCCGAAGTGATCAGCGCCACGAACAGACGGCCGGTTTGAACCTGGGCCCGGTCCCCGAACCGCTGTTTGCCCCCATAGAAGGCGAAGATATCCTCGGTGAACATGGTCGAGAGTGCCAGGATCTGGGAGTCGCTGGCCATCACGGCCGCCATGATGCCCGCTCCCAGGATGCCGGCCAGCCACAGGGGCGCGTAGCGGTCCAGCAGCAGGGGGATGACGTCATCGGCCGCCATCCGGCGGCGAAGGTCGCTTTCCCGTTCGGGAGTCAGCTCGGTTCCTGATGTCGCCAGCGTTTGACGGGCGGCCTGCTTGTCCTGGATTCGGGGAAAGTCTTCGGCTCCGTTGGCCGCCACCCCCAGAAAGACGCAGGGAAGCCAGATGGCCATGATGCAGATCGGATAGAGGATCACCGTCTTGCGGAACTGGGACATGCGGCGGGCGGTAAGGCAGAAGATGCCGATGTGGGGGAAGCAGATGGCGGACAGCGGGATGAAGGTGTAGCTGAGGTAGTAGAGCGGTGAGACATTTTCCCGGGTGAGCAGGGGAGCCAGGGCGGGGGATTGGGCGATTCTTTCCATGGCCGCGCTGAAGCCCCCCATTCCGGCGCCGATCACCAGAAGCGCAGCCACGCCGAAACTCAGGAACAGCGTGGTCTGAAAGGTGTTCACCCAGGCGGTGCCGCGCATGCCGCCAAAGAAGACGTAGCTCATCACCACCAGGGCCACCAGGCTGCCGCCCATCCAGTAAGGAACCCAGCCGCCGCTGATGGCTTGCAGGATGGTCCCGCCTCCCTTGACGGCGATGATGATGTAGGGAACCAGGAAGAGCGCTTGCAGGGCGAAGATGGCCGTTCCGATGTGGCTGCACTCCCAACGGTCCCGAAACATCTGGACAGGGGTCATGAAGCCGTGTTTCTTGCCCAGCGCCCAGGTGCGGGTGCCGATCAGCAGGAGGGTCAGGGGAATGATGAGGGCCGAGGAGGAGCCCATCAGCCCATAAGTGACGATCCCGTTGTTGAAGGCGTGTCCCGAGGCCCCCAGGATGGTGAAGGCGGTCATGTTGGTCCCGAACAGCGAGAAGAGAAAGACGAAGGGGCCCAGGGAACGGCCGGCCAGAAAATAGTCTTCAGCCGCGTGCCTGGAGGCTGCACGGCGAAAGGCGAAAATTCCGATGTAAAGAACCAGGGCCAGATAGACCAGCACAACCAGGGTGGGGATCATGATGGGGTCGGTTTCTCGGAACGGGTGGAGGGCGGGGGCTCGGTGCATTCGGAGACCTCCTCCAAGTGCACGGGCCAACAGTACCGGACCAGGAGCCACATGAGGCCGGCTACAGCTACCGAATAGAGCGCATGGTAAAACAGGCCGATGGGGATAAATCCCAGGATCAACGGATCGGCCAGGCGCCAGAACCAGAAATCCTGATGGAGGCCATAGAAGACCAGGACGACAAGTGCCAGGATGAATGGAATCTTCTTTTTCAATTTCGATCTGAGCTCAAATCGTCCATTCCTGCTGGGAGGGGATCACCCGGGAGCGCGGGCGTCTCGCCCGCATGCGCAAGCCGCTCATTGTAGCATCCGGCTGGCAACGGGGCAGGGCCGAGTCCATGGCGGAGGAAAAGCTCGGCGTCCGGGGGCGCCGCCTCACTTGCCGAAATCCAGGGTGGTTTTGGTAGCGAACCGGCGATAGTTCATCCACTTGTTTTCGTTCTGGTTGATCCAGCTGCGTCTTCCAACCAGGACGTCCCTGGAGCTGAGAGGTAGCCAGTAGGTCCTGCCTTCGATGTCCACGGGGCCGTAGTCGATCTGAAAGCGTGCCTGCCGGACCGGAAAATCGGCCGGGACGCCAAAGATCCGTTCGCCCACGATCCGCAGCACCGCCGACGAATCCTTTGCAATATGGATGTGTCCCTCGTAGCCGACCCTGACGAAGTTTTGCAGGGTGCCGTCGTGCAGGACGCCCGTATACAACTGGTAGCCGGACGGATGGGTGACGGCAAAGACAACCGCCGGCTGCCCCTCGAGCAGGCTGTCGCCCTCGTGGAAGAAGCTTGCGGGCGAATCCGGCTGGAAGAGGGCCTGCAACGCGCTGCCGAACTCTCCCATGCCGCTGATTTCTCGAACGTGCCTTTGGGACGGCTTCCCATCCACGGTGAGCGTCATATAGGATTCGGCCCCGTCGACGAACTGAACCTTGGTGACGATGTCATGGCGTTTCTTCAGCGCCGTGTTTTCCCGACCCTGGTTGTCGGACCGTGTTGTGATCTGGGTGCAGAAGAAATCGGGGAGGTTCGCGGTGAAGCTCAAGGCCCATTGCTTGGCGCCCTCCAACAGCTCTTGTGAGCGCTGAGATCCAAAAACGTTGGCGCGGGCTTGCGTCGAGGCTCTCTGGCCGTCGGCGCCGCCGTCCGCACTGGGCGCCTCGAGTTCCGCCTCGCTTCCTCCCAACAACCGGGCCAATTCCAGATGCCCGCGCCGAGCGGCGATCTGGGCCGGCCGCAGCCCGTCTAAAGGGGTGCTTGGATCGACCCCCTGGGCAAGCAGCAATCGGGCCAGGCCTACATGCCCGGTACCTGCCGCCAAATGGAGTAGTTGAGGTCCGCAGCCGGAGCATCGACCACCCAGGCGGGCGCCGTACCTCAAGAGCAATCGGGCGATTTCACCATCTGCGCTCCGGGCGGCCAACTGCAACGGCACCAGGGTTTCACGTTTTCCATAGCGGGCCACCAGATTCGGATTGGCTCCCCGCTCCAGAAGCAGCCTGGTTACCTGTTCATGTTGGTGCTGCACGGCGAGGTGCAGCGGCGTGCGGGCGGTTGTGTCCTGCATCCGGTTAGGATCCGCCCCTTTCTCCAACAGCAGTCTGGAGATTTCAAGGTGGCCTTGGCGGGCAGCGAGATGCAGGGGGGTGAGTTTGTCCGGGTTCTTGCGGTTGGGATCGACTCCCTTGTCGAGTTCAACACGCACCGATGATGCGTCTCCCCGGGAGACGGCCGGGTGCAGCCCAACCGAAGGCGATTCCGACGCTGCCGCGGTAAGAGAAAGAAAAATAACGATGTTGGAAAGGCTGCTCACAGATTCTCCCTTGCTAGCTGCAAGGATAGTTACCGTCTCAGAATACCGCAAGGCGGCTCCGTGAAGGAGCCGCGCCAGTTCTTACTGGAGACTCTCAGGAGACAGGGTGTATGATATTGTCATGCAGGAAACCAAGGGGAATCGACTATGCCAGCGAATCAACTCGTTCAAGCGCGCATTGACGGAGCCATCAAGGAAGAGGCAGCTGCGGTGCTGGCTGCAATGGGCCTGACCGTGTCCGATGCCGTACGGTTGTTGCTGACCAGGATTGCGCGGGAAAAGGCACTGCCATTTGCACCGCTGACTCCAAACACTGTCACCATCGAGGCAATGAAGGAGGCCCGCAAGGGTGGCATGTCTCAATTCGACAGCGTGGGTGCGCTCATGGACGATCTGAATGGGAAGGATTGAGCGCACCAGTCAATTCAAACGCGATTACAGGCGTGAGTTGAAGGGCCGACACCGGACGTCGCTGGACGCTGTTTTGTTTCCCGTCCTGGTCGCGTTGGCAAATGATCAGCCGCTGGAATCTCGACACCACGACCATGCACTGAGCGGCGAGTGGACAGATTTCCGTGATTGCCACCTGAAACCTGACCTGGTACTGATCTACCAGAAGCACGGCACAGACAAGCTGAGACTTGTTCGCCTCGGATCCCATTCGGAACTCGGGCTTTGAGACAGTGAAGGAGAATTGGGGGCAATTGTGACGTTTTTGAGTTACTGGAAAAACTTTGCTCACACCGAATGTCACATGAGGTTTGAAGGAGATCGGACATAGATCCCCGCCAGGTAAATCATCCCAACACCTTCATTGCTAAAGGATTAAAGAACCGCTGTTCCAATTTCTTCCAACTATTCAACAGCGTTCCCTGGTTGCCCAAAACTTGTCTGTGCGCCCTGAACGTGCAGTCTCCGCAAATCAAGCGGGAGGTCTTGCCGCATCACAGCTCTCCGGGCTTGGCGGCGGAATCGTTCTGAACTTGATTCCTCAAACAGTGGAGGGATTGACACTTCTTCCGAAGCCGTCGTGTATGTACTTTCCTCCTTGTCGGTGGGTTTCGGCATCCTCGCACCGGGTGAATCGGGCAGGATTTTGATGAAGGTGACGTCCTTGGGACGAAGAGCCCGGTTCACCAATATGGCAACTCCCGTGGAGATGGCGATACTCGCCGCGTAGCTGCCATAATACTTGTCACCGGGTTCCCCGGCTTCGGTTCCGGCAATTGCAACCATGCTTCCCATCATGGTTCCGACAAACGTTCCCACGGTTGCGGCAACCCGTATACCCTTGTTCTCCTTGAGCCCTCGAACCTCAATTCGAGAGACGGCGTCTCTGGGGATCTGAGCCTCGCCTTTGGGGTAATCGGTTAGACTGCTGCTGTTTTTGACGTTAAAGTCAAGCGAAGCAGCATTCACGCTTCGGATTCGTCCCTCAACCCGTGCGCCTTCGGCGAGTTGAAGTGTGACCAATTTGACGCCGATCAAGTCGTTCAGCTCTCCCCACCGGACTTCCAGAGACTTTTCCTGATCCGATCCCTGGAGATCGGCGCTCAGCAACAGAAGCACCGCCGAGAAGCTAATGGCTCGCAGCAAGCTCATTACAGGATCCTCCGGTAATTCATCCTCTCGATTGCCTGAACGGCCCCCAGTCACTACATCATGCCTGTCAGATCATCGTTTCTCGACCCTCAACATATCAAAACCAGGGCACGAGCGGAAAACCGGGGACGTTGTTGAATTACTGGAACTACCGCGAGGAGCAATTCTGAAACGCCAGGATATGGCCGGAAGAGCTCGATTCCGCACAGTTATGATACTGTCATGCAGAAAACCGGGGAGTGGAAAGAATTCCGTGATCGGCACTTGAGACCTGACCTGGTACCGGTCCACCGGAATTGCCCTTGAACGACCATGGAGGCGAATCATGCCTCTTGATACTGATGACCTGATGGAAGAAGTCGCGGACGAAGCCCTTTTGGAAATGGCTTCCCGAAACCGAACCGCTTCCCGAATTGGATGGGTACTTTCAATCGTGGTCGTAGTAGCTATTGTGCTTGTGTTCGTGGTGTATTGGCTGGTTGTGGAGTGAAGAAGGAATACAATGTTCAGGAACTTCAACGGGCTATTCACAATCGTCGCGGCAGTACCGGTTTCATTGGTGCAGGCGGGGAAGCAAATCCAGTCGAGAAACTCTTCATGGGACAAAGCGCCACACGCTGGCTTTGGATTGGTTTGCTGGTGGCTATGGGCCTGGGGGCCGTAGCTTGCCAACAGGGTGAAAGGCACCGTTTCCTCAGTCTGGGGACGGCTCCAGTGGGGGGCACCTTTCCGGTAGTGGGCGGGGCCATTGCCGAGGTGCTCAACCTCCATCGAGGCCCTCACAACTGGAAGGTGCAGATCAAGGGGAGCAAGGGCAGCCAGGAGAATATCCGGCGTCTGGCCAGCGGTCAGTTCGAGTTGGGGATGAGCAACTCGGCCATCAGCTTTTTCGCCAGCCAGGGCGGGTCCAACTGGAAATCGGAAGGCGGCTACGACGTGCGGGCGGTCTGCACGCTGGCCCCCCTGGTGGCCATGTTTGTCACCAAGCGGGATTCGGGCATCCGCGCCATCGGCGATCTGAAGGGAAGGCGGGTGGTGATCGGGCCGGCCGGGGCAGGATTCGAGATGTTCGTGATGCCGATCCTGGAAGCCCACGGGGTGGCGGCAGGCTCGTTCAGCGCCATCTACGCGCCCCAGGGAGTGGCCGTCGAAATGCTCAGCGACGGGGCTGTCGATGCGGCTTTTCTGGGCGGGGCCCTGCCTGCCCAGTCGATCATCCAGGCTTCCGGATCGTTCGAGGTCTACGTGATTCCCTTCGATCCCAGGGTCCGGGGACAGTTGATCCGGGACTATGCCTTCTTCAAGCCCATTCCCCACGCCCTGGTCAAGTCGAGGTATCCGAAGATACTGCGCTATGAGCTGGAGGACCGCATCGCTCAAATGAGCCGAGAGGAAGCCCTGTCCTTCATCCTGGACCAGGGACTGAGGGTGCCGGGAGCGGAATCGATGGAACTTGACGCGCTCCGCAAGGCCCTCGTCGGAGCCCGTTTCGGTTGGCTGAACGTGGGCTCGATGCAAGTGGTGACTCATAAAAGCACCGACAAGCAGTTGATTCGAAAACTCTTGGAAGTCTTGTGGGAGCAGCGGGAGGAGTTGGCCCGCAGGCATCCGGCCCTGGGATTTCTAAAACTCAGGTCGGTGCCGCTTCCCGGCGGACAGAAACGACTGATTCAGGGCGCCGTCCTCTATACCGGGATCCCGTTTCATCCCGGAGCCGTAGAGTTCTATGAGAGTCACCCGGAGATCGGCTTCCGGCCCAACCCCGCCAACCGCGTCCCGGCGCAACCCGAGCGGAATAGTGATTAGTGATCAGTGGCTAGTGGTTAGCCGTGCCTCCGCCCTGGCGGGCGGAACATACGAGAGTGAAACAGATTTGTTTCAGTTGCTGAACGTGTCGATTAAGTAACTATCCACTAACCACTGGCCACTAATCACTTTTCACCTGGTTGCGCTGCCGTCCCATACGATGAGGCGGCTCATACGCGCCGAAACAAGGGAGTGTCAGGCAAGAAAGGTTGGCTCATGTTCGAGCCCGTTAGCAAGCGGTTGATTCCCCTCCTGAGTGCGGTCCTGTGCCTCTACACGCTGACCGAGGTCAACTTTCCCCGGCTGCGTCCGCAGTCCCAGTTGGCCCTGTTTGTCATGCTGGGCCTGGTGCTTTGCTTTCTCAGCACCCCGGCCCGTGAACGCTGGCGGGACTGCCGGGTCGCGCGCCTGGGCGATCTGGCCCTGGCCGTCGCCAGCATCGCGGCTTGCGGTTACGTGGTGCTGATGACCGAACCGCTCTTTCACGGGTGGTTCCCCAACCTCTGGCCTTACGGGAAATCGCTGGGAAACCGCGCCGGTATCGAAGGACCTGCCGACTTTGTGTTGGGCGCGGTCGGCTTGTTGCTGGTGTTGGAAGCCACGCGCCGCTCCATTGGCTGGGTGGTGCCGGCGCTGGCGCTCCTCTTCCTGGCGCACAGCTATTACGGGCATCTGGCCCACCAGAGCCTCCTGCCCGATCTGCCGGGCTGGCTGCTGCCGCATGCCGGCCAGGATGCGGCCTACCTGGTGAGCACGACTTTTTCGCAGTCTCTGGGCGTGTTCGGCCCGGCAGCCGGCGTCATGTTCAAGTATGTCTTCCTGTTCGTCATCTTCGGGGCCTTTCTGGAGATGTCCGGCGCAACCCGGTTCATTATCGATTTCGCCCAAAAAGTGTTCGGCGGCACGCCCGGTGGGCCGGCCAAGGTGGCCGTGCTGGGGAGCGGGCTGATGGGGTCCCTCTCGGGCAGCGCCGTCGCCAACGCGGTGACCACCGGCACCTTTACCATCCCCATGATGCGTCACGCCGGGTTCGAAAGGCACGTGGCCGGAGGCATCACGGCCGCGGCGGCCTCAGGGGGAGCCCTGGTGCCTCCCGTCATGGGAGCCGGTGCCTACATGATGCTGGAGCTGGTTCAGCCCCAGGTGACCTTCCTGCAGGTAGCCAAGGCGGCCCTGATTCCCGCCATCCTCTACTATCTGTCCATTTTCCTGATCGTGCATTTCTACGCCCGGCGGGCCGGGGCGGTTGCGGCCGACCGAGGGCCGGCGGGCCCGGTCTCGCGGTTTCAGGGACTGGTCTTCTTTTCGGCCCTGGGGACGCTGATCCTCTTTTTGCTGATGGGCTTCACCCCCTTCAAGGCGGTGAGCGGGTCCCTGGTGGTGATTCTGCTGCTGAGCATGGCCGGCCCCGGGACCGGTTTGAGCGCAGCCCCACGCCGTTGGGCTCTTTCGGCCTTCGCCCTGGTGGTGGTCCTGCATCAGGCGGTTCTTGCCCAGCCCCCGGCCGTGCCCAAGCTGCGTCTCTATGCCGAGTCGCTCATCAACTCCTGCCTGGTGGGCATGTTCGGACTGCTGCTGTTTGCCCTGCTGCACCCCCGGTTGAGGCCGTCCATCCTGGAAGCGCTGGTCAAGGCGGCCAGGAACGGGGTGGCCCTGATCGCCGCCAGCGCCTGCGTGGGGATCATCATCGGTGTGGTCCAATCGACGGGAGTCGCCACCGACTTCAGCAATGTCATCAAGGGCGTGGTGGAATCGAGCCTACTGCTGGCCCTGGTGGGAATCATGATCTGTTCCATCATCCTGGGCATGGGGGTGCCTTCGGTGGTCTGCTACCTGCTGATGGCCACCCTGATGGGCTCGCTGCTGGAACAGATGGGCGTGCAGCCCCTGGCGGCCCATCTGTTCATCTTCTATTTCGGGATGATGTCGATGGTGACTCCGCCGGTGGCGCTGGCCGCCTATGCCAGCGCCTCCATCGCCAAGGCCAGGATCATGAAGACGGCCCTGGCTTCCTTCCGTTTCGCCCTAGTGGGCTTCACCTTGCCCTTCATGTTCGTCTACCGTCCCGAGCTGTTGCTGCTGGTGCCGCGGGATACCAGCACCCGCCTCAGCGATCGGATCACCTCCAACGCCTCCCTGGATCTGACCCGGCTTGGAAATCTGTGGGAACTGGGCCTGGAGGTGGGCACGGCCATTCTGGGAATCTTTGCGCTGGCGGCCGCCATCGCCGGCTATCTCAAGCGGCCCCTGCGGCTGGATCACCGCCTGATCCTGTTCGCCGCTGCCGCCTGCCTGCTGTCTCCGGAAATTCAGGTTCAGGGTTACAACCTGGGCCCCGGTCTGAACCTGGGAGCGGCGGTTGCCCTGGCAGGAGTGGTCATGGCCAACCGGTTGTGGGCAGGTCCCGAACCCGTTGCCTCCAAAGAGCCCGATGAAGCTCTGGAGGAGTGACTCCGCCAGGAAGAACCTCCGGCGCTGTCGAAAGCGCCGGGTCCCACCGAGACTTCCTCCATCATTCCGGCTTTTTCCCATACTTTCCCGGATACGGCCGTTTCCCTCGCTGCCCGCGCATCCGCGCCAAGTGCAGCCGAGTGAATTGCAATCGCGGGGAGCCATGCTAAAATGTTGATCCGGAAGGGCTACAAGACTGCCATAAATACCTGTACAGGTTGAGGATATTCATGAGCTCCGATAGCTCCGGACCCCAGCGGGGCGGCGACCGGACGACCGCGGGAAACTACTTCGTTTCCAACTACCCTCCCTACTCCTTCTGGAAGCCCGATCGGGTGGGAGAGGCCTCAGCCGCCCTTCAGAGGCCGCCCCTGAGCGACAACCCCCTGGGCGTTTACCTGCACATTCCCTTTTGTCGCAAACGCTGCCATTTCTGTTATTTCAAGGTGTATACCCAGCAGGACGCTCCGGCTGTCGAGCGCTATCTGGGCGCACTGGCTGAGGAGCTGAAACTCTATGCCGGCAAGCCCTTCGTCGGCGGTCGCAGGCCGCTCTTCATCTATTTCGGCGGGGGCACGCCCTCCTACATTTCCTCGAAACAACTGGTGCGGCTTGCCGAAGAGTTGAAGGCACAGCTTTCCTGGGATGCGGCTGAAGAAGTTACCTTCGAGTGCGAGCCGGGGACGTTGACGGAACACAAGCTGCGGGTGATCCGGGATATCGGTGTGACCCGGCTCAGCCTGGGGATCGAGAATTTCAACGATGCCATCCTGGAGGCCAACGGCCGCGCACACGGTTCGAAGGAAATCGACCGGGCCTACCGGATCGCCCGGTCGGTGGGCTTCCCGCAAATCAACATCGACCTGATTGCCGGGATGGTGGGCGAAACCGGCCAAAACTGGCGCGACTGCGTACGGCGTACCCTGGAAATGGAGCCCGACAGCGTGACCATTTACCAGATGGAGATTCCCTACAACACCACCGTGTTTCAGGAGATGAAGGCCGCCGGCAAGAGCGTGGCCCCGGTGGCCGACTGGGGAACCAAGCGAGCCTGGGTGGACGAAGCCTTCTCGCTGCTGGAGCAGGGTGGTTACTCCGTCAGCAGCGCCTACACGGCGGTGAAGGATCCGGATCGCACGCGCTTCCTCTACCGTGATCTGCTCTGGACCGGCGCCGACCTGGTGGGGTTGGGAGTGGCCTCCTTTTCCCATGTCAACGGCACCCACTACCAGAACGAGCATGACCTGCCGGGTTACCGGGGGAGCCTGGAGGAAGGACGGCTTCCCATCTACCGGGCTCTCACTCCCAGCCACGAAGAGCGTCTCATCCGCGAACTGATCCTTCAGTTCAAGTTGGGAACGGTCCGCCCCAGCTACTTCAGGGAAAAGTTCGATACCGATATCCGGCAGCGATTCGCCTTGCCTCTGCAGAGTCTGCAGCAGCGGAACTACCTGGAAGTGGGTGACAACAGCCTCAGGCTCAGTCGGGAGGGGTTGCTGCAGGTGGACCGCTTTCTTCCGGACTTCTTCTTGAGCCGGCATCGTGGCAGCCGCTATAGCTGATCCATGGGAAACAGTTTGTCGATGAATTCCGGAGACGACACTTTCCAGCGGCACGATCCGTTCGACGCCATCGTTGTGGGCGGGGGGCCGGCCGGAGCCACCGCCGGGGCCTTTCTGGCCCAGAAGGGGTGGCGAGTCCTGCTTCTGGAGAAGGAGCGCTTTCCCCGTTATCGCATCGGCGAGTCCCTGATGCCCTACTGCTATTTCACCCTGGAGCGGCTGGGGGTCATCGACAAGATCAAGAGTTCCCATTTCCCCAGGAAGTACAGCGTCCAGTTTGTCAGCACCCAGGGCACCGTCTCGACCCCCTTCTATTTCTTCGAGCATTTCAATCACGAAGCGGCCACCACCTGGCAGGTCTTGCGCAGCGAGTTCGACCAGATGCTGCTCGACAACGCTCGCCAAAAGGGAGTGGAGATTCGGGAGGGAACCCGGGCCATCGAGACGGTGGAAGGGCAGGGGGCGGTAGCCGGGGTGCGGGCCATTGACAGCCAGGGCCGGAAGCACGAGTTCCGGGCGCCCCTGACCCTGGATGCCAGCGGTCGCGACGTCTTCAGCATGACGCGCAACCGCTGGAAGGTGCGCGACCCCAGTTTGAACAAGATTGCGATCTGGACCTACTACCGGGCGGCTCGGCGAGACCCGGGGTTGGACGAAGGAGCCACCACGGTGGCCTATCTTCCCCAAAAAGGATGGTTCTGGTACATCCCTCTACCCGAGGACCGGGTGAGCGTGGGCATCGTCGCCGAAAAGGAATACCTCTACCGGAATACCCGCGATCCGCAGGCCATTTTTCAGGGTGAGATCGGCACCAACCCCTGGATCCGGGATCACCTGGGCCCCGGACGGCAGGAAGGGCGCTATTGGGTGACCGGGGAATACTCCTATCGATCCAGGTATTGCGCGGCCAACGGTCTGGTGCTGGTCGGCGACGCCTTCGCTTTCCTGGATCCGGTCTTTTCCTCCGGGGTCTTTCTGGCCTTGAGGGGCGGGGAACTGGCGGCCGAAGCCGCCGATCGCGCTCTGGCCTCGGGTGACTGTTCCGCCGCTATGTTCGATGGCTACGGGAAAGAGATCACGCGCGGACTGGAGGCGATGCGGAAGCTGGTCTATGCCTTCTACGACCAGGAATTCAGCTTTCGGGCCTTCATCGAGCGATTTCCTCAACTGCGTGGGGATCTGACCGATTGTTTGATCGGCAACCTCTTTCGTGATCTGCAGCCGCTGTTCGACGGCGTTGCCGAGTTTGCCGCACCGCCCGAGCCCCTGTCTCATGGCAAGGCACTGATCGAGGCGCGATGAAGAGCGGAGCCTTCGAATTCAAGTTGACCCGCCGGGTGGAATTTTCCGACACCGACATGGCGGGTATCATGCACTTTTCCAACTTCTTTCGCTTTATGGAGGCGGCGGAGCAGGCCTTCTTCCGGTCCCTGGGATTTTCGATACACGACACCCGGAGACGTCCGGTAGTCGGCTGGCCGCGTGTTCACGCAAGCTGCGATTTTCGTCACCCTCTCCGTTTCGAAGACCTGGTCGAGATACACCTGCAGGTGGCGGAAAAGAGGGAACGCTCCCTGGTCTATTCCTTTACTTTTCGTCGGTTGAACGACCCGGCATCCCCGCCAGTCGCCCGGGGCAAGCTGGTGGTGGCCTGTGTCTCCAGGCCCGAACCCCAGGGTCCCATGACTTCGATTACCATTCCCAGGTCCATCAGCGAAAAGATCGGGGTGGCGCCGGGGTTGTGAAGTTTGAAGTGTGAAGGATGAAGTTTGAAGGGTGAAGGGTGGTTGGCCGAGGTTTTCGGGGACGGACAAGCGCCTGATGAACTGACTGCGCTTGTTTGACGGACTGTGCCGAGACTGAAGTGATGTTTTGCATGTCGACCAAATAGCTCTCCACTCTCCACTATTCACTTTTCACCTAGCTGCGCCGCCGCTCCATGCAACCGGGCGGCTTTCGCCGGTCGTGTTCGGAGACCCCGTCGGCACTGGGACTACGACATTGCAACCTGGTCGAACCAAACTGGAGTCCGGCGTCGAAGGCTCTTCGGTGCAGGACCGCAGCACGATAGAGACTGCCCAGCTTGCCCGGTTGCGGGTCCTGTTGCAGGAACTGCTGGCGGGCAATCGCTTTTATGCCCCCAGGCTGAACGAGGTGGGACTATCTTCAGAGATTACGAGTCTGGACGCCTTCCGGTCCACCATGCCCTTCACCCAGAAGGCGGAATTGGTGGAGGATCAGCGCCGTCATCCTCCCTACGGCTCCAATTTGACCTACGGACTGGACCGCTACACCCGGTTCAGCCGGACCAGCGGCACCACCGGCAAGGCGATGAACTGGCTGGATACGCCGGAGAGCTGGCAATGGATGCTTGACAACTGGGACCGCGTCTTTGCGGCGGCCGGTGTTTCGTCTCGGGACCGCGTCTTTTTTGCCTTTTCCTTCGGGCCCTTTCTGGGGTTTTGGACCGCCTTCGACTCAGCCTCGAAACGGGGCTGTCTTTGCATTCCCGGCGGTGGAATGAGTAGCCTGGCCCGGCTGGAAGCCATTCTGGAAAATGAAGTGACCGTCCTCTGCTGCACGCCGACCTATGCCCTGCGGCTGGGCGAAGTGGCGGCCGGCAAGGGCCTTGATTTAAGCCGGGGAAGCGTCCGGACCATTTTGGTAGCCGGAGAGCCCGGGGGAAGCATCGGCGGTACCGTGGCTGCAATCGAGCGACTGTGGCCCAAGGCGCGGGTGGTGGACCACCACGGGATGACCGAAACCGGACCCGTCAGCTACGGCTGTCCCCTGGAGCCGCTACGGCTGTACGTCATGGAGTCGGCCTACCTTGCCGAGGTCATCAATCCGGGAGATCATCGGCCGGTGGCGCCGGGAGAGATCGGAGAATTGGTCCTGACGACGCTGGGCCGGACCGGTTCTCCACTGCTGCGCTATCGCACCGGCGACCTGGTCCGGCCGTCCCGCTCGCAGCCCTGCGCTTGCGGGAGTTGGGAACTCGCCCTGGAGGGTGGGATCCTGGGCCGCAGCGATGATATGGTTGTGGTTCGGGGCGTCAACCTTTACCCCGGCGCTTTGGAGGCAGTGATCCGCCGGTGCCGCCAGGTTGCGGAATACAGGGTGGAAGTCGACACGCGGGGAACCCTGTGCGAATTGAAGGTGCAAGCGGAGGTCTCTTGTGACTCCGTCGACGGACCAAAGCTGGAAAGACGGCTGGAGACCGAACTGCGGTCGGCATTCTCCTTGCGCATTCCGGTGTCCATTGTGGCCAGGGGGACCCTGCCACGACCCGAGTTCAAGTCTAATCGATGGGTGCGAGTCTGAAGGAGGTCAGGGTGAGAAACAGGATGAAAGGCATCTTGGGGGTTAGGTTTGTCCCCGGTCCGCAGAGACTGGCCGGCTTTGGGTGCAACGGCCGTTCGGTTTTTGCGGGAAGGCGGTTCGGTGGGCGTCCGGGGAGAGCCTGCAAACGTAGTGTGGGGGCGTTGCTGCTTCTGTGCCTGGGTCTCTCTGTCTCGCCTGTCCCAGCCGCGGAATGGTCCCAGTTTCGAGGATCGAACAGCACTGGAGTTGTGGAGACGTCTTCCTTGCCGGTGCGGTTCGGACCCCACCGAAACCTGGTGTGGCGTACTGCGATCGGTCCCGGCCAGTCTTCACCCGTCCTGACCCGGGACCGCATCTTTCTGTCGGCCGTGGAGGGAGATCGGCTTTGGGTGATCTGCCTGGACCGGTCCAGCGGCGATCTGCGGTGGAAACAGGAAGTCCCGCGTCCTCGGTCCGAGGTAGTGCATCGAGCCAATGGCCCCGCCTCGCCCACTCCGGTGACTGACGGCAGCAACGTGTATGCCTTCTTCGGCGATTTCGGCCTGATTTCTTTCGATTCCGAAGGCCGGGAGCGGTGGCGCTTACCCCTGGGGCCCTTCATCAACCCCATGGGTCAGGCTGCTTCCCCCATTCTGGCCGACGGCAGGGTCCTGATGATCTGCGACCAGGAAAGCGGATCCTTTTTTGTGGCGGTGGATCAAATGACGGGTAAAGTCCTCTGGCGTGTGGAACGCCCCGGCTTTACCCGGGGGTTTTCCACACCGGTGCTCTACCGGCCCAAAGGAGGAACGCTGCAGGCCCTGGTCGCGGGTTCCCACCAGTTGACGGCCTACTCGGTGGACAGCGGTAAGGAGATCTGGTGGGTACGCGGCTTGACCTGGCAGATGAAGTCGACCCCCGTGATCGATCGGGAGATGCTCTACCTGAATGGATGGGCCGGGGGAGCGGACGACAGCCAGCGCCAGGAGGTGGAGAGCTTTTCGGATTTCCTGTCCGAGCGGGATGCCGACGGAGACCGCCGCCTTTCCCAACAGGAAATCGAGGGCCTGCGCTTGAGGTGGAATTTCGACCGTTTGGACCTGGATCGCACCGGCTTTCTGGAAGACCGGGATTGGCGGATTTATCGGGCCAAGCGATCGGCCCGCAACGGGGCCCTGGGCATCCGCCTGGGGGGCGAAGGAGATATGACTGCAAGCAATCTCCTCTGGAGGTATCAACGGACACTGCCCAACGTGCCTTCTCCGCTCCTTTACGAGGACATCCTCTACCTGATGAAGGAAGGGGGAATACTGACCGCCCTGGATCCCTCCGACGGAAGCGTGCTCAAGCAGGATCGCATCCGCGAGGCTCTGGGAACTTACTACGCTTCCCCGGTGGCGGGGGATGGTAAGATCTTCGCCGTCAGCCATGAAGGGAAGGTGAGCGTCATCCGGGCGGGCGCCGACTGGCAGGTGTTGTCGGTAAATGACCTCGGGAGCGAATGCAGCGCAACCCCGGCCATCTCCGAGGGCCGGCTCTATATTCGGACTCTGGAGTTTCTCTACTGCTTCGGCGAGCACCGCCCACCGGAGCAGTCGTTGAACGACAGGAAAGGAAGACGATAATAATGAACTGGCTTACCTTTGTATGCGGAGCGGTTTTGGCCTGGGGCATGTACGGCGTCACCTTGCACCGCGGTCAGGCCCAATTGGCCAGTCCGCTTCGGGCACTCCTCTGTGTGGGCTTCGCCTACTTTCTGATTGCCGTACTGGTGCCGTCGGTGGCCATGTGGTCCAAGGGGGAATTTCAGGGTTTCACCACCGGTGGGACCCTGACGGCCATCCTTGCCGGTTGCCTGGGAGCGGCGGGAGCCATCTGTATCATCTGGGCGTTCAAGTCCGGTGGCAAGCCCCTGTATGTCATGCCTCTGGTGTTTGGAGGCGCTCCGCTGGTGAACGTCCTGGGCTCGGTGCTGCTTCATCCTCCCAAGACGGCACCCAATCCGTTGCTGTATCTGGGGTTTGTCATGGTAGCCGTAGGCGCCGCCATGGTTCTCTACTTCAGGCCCAGTTCCTGAATCTTCCACTGACAACGCCCACTCGGGCATCCCGGATATCGGGCCGCATGGCGGGGACGGAAATTCGCCGATTCCATCGGAGTTTCCCGGTTTCTCCGAACCGACCGGTTGCGCCAGGGTAACCTGGCGTCCACGCGGGAGGCAGGACTACGGAGTCGAAGCTCGTTTCCGAACAAGGTGATTCGATATGGCGGTCATTGAAGTCAGCAGAGTTTCCAAGCGGTTCAAGACCTACGACCGCAAGGAGGGCGTCTGGGGGGGCATTCAAAACCTCTTCCGCAGGAACTCCCGCGAAGTGAAGGCGGTCGACGACGTTTCCTTCACCGTGGATGCCGGTGAAATGGTGGGGTACATCGGGGCCAACGGGGCGGGGAAGTCCACCACCATCAAAATGTTGACCGGAATTCTGGTGCCCTCCTCGGGTTCCATTCGGGCCAACGGATACGTGCCCTATCGTGACCGGCACCAGTACACCCGGGGAATCGGAGTGGTCTTCGGACAGAGGACCCAGCTCTGGTGGGACATCGCGGTGGTGGAGTCCTTCCAGCTGCTCAAGCGCATATACGACGTCAGCGACCGCACTTTCGAGGAGCAATTGGAGATTTTCGACGCGGTCCTCAACCTGAAACCGCTGCTGTACACGCCGGTTCGCAAGCTCAGCCTGGGAGAACGCATGCGCTGCGATCTGGCTGCCGCCTTCCTGCATCGCCCCAGGATCGTATTCCTGGACGAACCCACCATCGGGCTGGACGTGGTCGCCAAGGAGAACATCCGGCAGTTTCTGAAGAGAATCAATGCCGAATTGCAGGTCACGGTGGTTTTGACCACCCACGATCTCTCCGATATCGAAGAGCTTTGCCGGCGGGTCCTGATCATCGATCGCGGTCACCTGCTTTTCGACGGCAGCCTGGAGGGCCTGCGGGAACGATTCGAGTGCAAGTCCCAGATTGTTTTCGAGTTGCGAGAGCCGGGACAGGTCGATTTCGGTCGACTCGGGTTCAATTCTTCGGTGGAATTCCAGCAACTGGATGCCCTTCGCTGCCAGGCCGTGTTCGACAAGAAGCAGGTCGCCTCCGCCGAGCTGATCAAGGCCATCGTGAACTCCCTGGCAGTTCGGGACGTTATGCTGGACGACACCACCATCGAGGAAATCGTGCGTGAGATCTACAGCCGAGGCGAGGTCGTAACCTAGTGTTCTGTCTCAGAAATAGGGTTGCCATCTTTCGGAGCGCAACGGCGCCGGATTCCAGGAGCGACGACGATGCAATGCCATTCATTGTGAGGAGGAGCGACGACGAAGACGGCGCCGTTCCGCCCGAACCCGGAGGGCCGATGGAGGTTCCCAATGGGGAGAGCACAGCGGTGCCCGTTGGCTGAAACGCAACGAGCTTTTCCTACCGACCGTTTTCCGGTGGAACCTCCATCGGAGATGGTAATCCTATTTCTGAGACAGGACACTTAATTGACGGTCACCCCCTACATTGCCTTCGCCAGAATTGCCTTCCTCAAGATCCTGGCTTATCGACTGCGCTACTACACGGGCATCGTGACCTACATGGTCAATGTGTCCGTCTACTATTTCATCTGGAAAGCGCTCTACCGGGGGAAGGAGTCCCTGGGGGAGTTTACCTTTGAGGAAATGATTACCTATGTATCGGTTGGATTCATTATTCGTACCTTCTACTTCAACAATATCGATCGGGAGATAGCCAACGACATCCTGTTGGGGCACATTGCCGCCAAGATGACGCGGCCGGTGAACTACCAGTGGATGAACATCGCCCAGGCAGCCGGCGAGTCGTTCTTTCGGCTCTTCATGTTCACCGTTCCCACCGCCCTGGCCATCCTGATGGTCTTCCCCCTGCGGGCCCCGGCTTCACTGCACTCGGCCCTGGCTTTTCTGGCTGCTCTGGTGTTCTCCTTCATGGTCTTCGCGGCTCTCAATTTCCTGGTCGGCACCTGCGCCGTCTACCTGCACTCCATCCTGGGACTGATTCGGGCCAAGTATTTTCTGGTGGAGATTCTTTCCGGTCTGCTGATTCCCATCAGCTTTTTTCCGGAGACCCTGGCCGAGATCTCCCGATGGCTGCCCTTTCAATTGATCAGCTTCACGCCACTCATGATCTACATGGGCAAGTTCCAGGGCGAGCAACTGGTTACCAGTTTCTTGCTGGGCCTGGGATGGACGCTGGTGCTGGTGGGCCTGGGCCACTGGTTCTGGCGGAAAGCAGCTACGAAACTGACCGTGCAGGGTGGCTGAAGCCGCGTTCCCGATTCGCCGCGCTGCAGCAGCGGTTTTGACTTGGACTGGCGGGAAACCTTAACCGGAGACAGGCGAATGAGACACCTCTCCATTCTGGGCTACTACTTCGCCCAGTACATCAAGGTCCGGCTGGCCTACCCGGGAGACTTCCTGATCTCGGTGTTCACCAGCCTGGCCGGCACGGTGGCCAGCTTCGGCTTTCTCTACATCCTCTTCCATCGGGTGAGTTCCCTTCAGGGGTGGGCTTTCGAGGAGTTGCTCTTCATCTACGGATTCAACCTGGTCTGCCTGGGGCTCTTTAACGTGCTCAGCATGAACCTCTACGAGTTCGGCGAGCGCTACATCATGGAGGGCCGGTTCGATCAGATCATGCTGCGCCCGCTGCATTCCCTCTTCCAGGTGATCTTCGAAGCCTTTCGAATCGAATCCTTTCAGGAGTTCGCCACCGGTCTGGTGGTGGTCGTCTATGTCTGGCACAAGCTGGACCTGCCCTTGACCCCGCTGGACCTGGTCCTGTTTCTGCTGATGACGATCTGCGGAGTGACCATCTATCTCTCGGTTTTCGTGATGCTCAGCACCCTGAGCTTCTGGTTCGAGGACAGGGTGGGCGTCTCTCCGCCGGTCTTCAACATGATCGCATTCGGGCGCTATCCGGTGACCATCTACAATGTCTTCATCCAGTTCCTGCTGAGCTGGATCATTCCCTTCGCCTTCGCTTCCTTTTATCCGACCACCTACTTTCTGCAGCGCCACGAGTTTTCGTCCTTCTTCGCCCTGGTTCCGGCAGTGGCGGCCACGTTCCTGGTGCTGGCGCTCCTCCTGTGGAGCCGGGGGGTGCGTGGCTACCAAAGCACGGGAAGCTGATCCGTGTGGCTTGACATTAAGCTGGGCAGGCCGAACGCTGGTTGGCAGTATCAGTTAACCTCGATGCAGAGGATGGTTTGAGGCCAGGGAATCTCTGATGCGGTGGGGACGGATCCCCACCGGGGAACGATATCTTTTTGATATTGACATCGATGCACAGGATGAACAGAACGAGAGGTTGCTGCGCGAGAAGCTGGCTCCGGAAATGTTCGCGGGCGAATTTGCAGATACTCAGGATTACAGGCTAGCCGTTTCCTGAAAAATCCTGTGCATCCTGTGCATCGATGTTAATAAGTCTTTCAAATATTGCCCAGGATCACAGGACGCTGGACTGGAAGAGGCAATCCCGAGAGTCCTGCCCATCGATGTGAAGAACTCCTGTAACTCAAGAGGCGGGAGAAAGTATCCCCACCGGCTCGACAGCGGGTTACGCCCTGGTCTCACCGATTCCCGCTGGAGGACAGCCCTGTTCCCTTGGTGTCTTTCTTAGTGGCCCTTCGTCGTCCTTCGCGCCTCTTCGTGGATCACTCTTTTTCCTTCTCACCCTGCGCAATTCTCCCAGGTCGCTTACATCCTGTCCGGAACGGAAATTCCCAGCAGATCCATGCCCTCCTGCAATCGGTCTCGCAGGATGGTGATCAGGGCCAGGTAGAACCCTTTTCTCAAGGGATCGGGTTCATCCTTGATCCGATGGCGGTGGTAGAAGTGGTTGAGGGCCTGGGCCAGATTGAAGAGGTATTTGGCCACGCCGGCCGGCTCGCAGGTCTGAATGGCGACGCGGACCTGGGTTTCGAGCTGGGCGGCCAGGTATATGAGGGACCAGAAGTCATTGCTGATCGACTGGCGGAGGAAGGCAGCGGCTTCCGGCTGATCCATGAATTCCGGAAGCGACTGGTGGCTGAATCGGGAATCGAGGGCTTCGACCTTGCGAAAGATGCTATTGATGCGTACCACGGTGTACTGGAGGTAGGGGCCGGTCTCTCCTTCGAAGCTCAATGCCTCCCGGAAATCAAAGGCGATGATCGAGTTACGGGTGTATTTCAACAGGAAATAGCGGAGGGCGCCGACCGCGATGGAGTGGGCAATGGCCTGGGCCTCACCGGCGGCGAGCTGGGGATGGCGAGCCTGCACTTCGGCTGCCGACTTTTCCAGAAGCCTGTCGATCAGGTCATCGGCCTTCACCCCCAGGCCCTTGCGGCCCGAGACCTCCAGGTAGGGGCGACGCCGGTCTTCTTCCGACAGTCGAATTCCCAGATCCTGGCAGCAGGCCGGTGAAAGGCCCACCATTTCATAGGAGAAGTGGGTGGAGCGATCGGCTTGGTGGTGGAATCCCAGAGCTCGCAGGCCGGCGACCACAATGTTCTGCAGGTAGGATTGGCGCGAGTCGATGACGTTGTAGACCCGTTCGCCCCGGCCGAAATCCGGGTTGCTCGAATCCTGGTTGTCGAAGGAGTCGGTCATCATGACCCCATGGCCGTCGGAATAGGTATGGAAGGGACGATAGAAGAAATCCATGCCGAGCAGTCCCAGCTTCCATAGCTGATAGGCGATGTCCTTGCCCACATAGGTGACGGTGCCATTGGAGCGGACAATGATCTTGTCTTCCTCGTGCCCCGAACCGCCGGAGGAACTCGAGGAACCGACCTGGTCGCGCGGGCCGGAGACGCCGGCTCTCATGACCCAGCAGCCCTCATGCCTTCCCTCGGTTTCGTAGTGGATCGCCCCGGCCTGCTTCAGGAGCTGGAAGGCATGGCTCCAGAAATTGAGGTGGAGGATGTCGCTCTCCTTGGGGAGCAGATCGTAGGCGACACCGATGCGACTCATGGTCGCCAGGTGGCAACGGACAATGGTTCGCGATACGTAGCGGGCGATGTCGGCGGTGTCCCCCTCGCCCTCCTCGATCTCCCGAAGCGTCCGACCCCGCAGATCGCGGTTCTCCGGAGCAGCCTCATAGAAGGAAGAGACCCTGGCGTATAGATCCCAGCAGTAGTAGTCGAATTTTCCTGGAAGAGCCTTGATTTCCTTCAGGGTCTTCTCTTCCAGGTACTTGAAGCCCACCACCACGTCGGCGACCTGGACGCCGGTGTCGTCGATATAGTTCTGGACTTCGACCCTCTCTCCAACCGAGCGCAGCAGGCGGGCAAAGGTGTCGCCCAAAACGGCGTTGCGCAGGTGTCCGATGTGAGCGGACTTGTTGGGGTTGATATTGGTGTGTTCCACAATGACCTTGCCCGAGCCGACAAGAGACGGTTGTTCCTGGGTTGGCTGCAGCAATCTCCTGAAAATGTCATCCCGTTTCAGGAAGCAATTGAGGTAGCCGGCGCCCGCCACCTCCACTTTGGCGACACCCGGAAGATCCGGAAGATCCTGCACGATCTCGGCGGCGATCTGGCGGGGTGCCCTCCGCAGGTGCTTGGCCAGTTCAAAGCAAAAGGGAAAGGCCAGGTCCCCCAGCTCCACCCTGGGCGGTTGCTCCGCGACTACCTGAAGAAGGGAATATCCGTAACGATCCTTGACATATGCGATCAGCCGGTCCTTGATGCGATCGATCAGCGATTCCAACATGGGGCCTCTGGGTCGGGATGGAACCCGCTAAAAACCCTGCATCCTAACACAGTTCCCGCGAAAGCCCCCGAGGCGCACCCCATTTCTCATCCAGTCCGTGAGAAGGCCGCCAAGCGGCGGGATTAGCAATTCCGGGGTGCCCGCGGAACCTGTCCCCACCGGGGCGGAGAGTGGTCTTTCGGGCAACGGAGGCATTGTGGTCGCTGCAGGCGATGCCCCTGAAAGTGCTATTAGCCCGGGTCCATTTGGGATAGAATCCAGGCCCTTGCCGGGCCCCTTCCCGGCCCGGGTGCGGTGAGGCCGCCAAGCCCATGAAGCTGGACCACATTGGCATCGCCGTCCATTCCATCGACAAGGCTCTGCGAAGCTATCGGGTGGCCATGGGCCTTGAAATGGAAGGTGCCATCGACGTTGAAGAGCAGAAGGTGCGGGTGGCCATGCTGCCGGTCGGAGAGAGTCGGATCGAACTCCTGGAGGCGACCGATCCTACCTCGCCCATCTGCCGCTTCCTGGCCAATAGGGGCGAGGGAGTGCACCACATCTGCTTCAAGGTCCGGGATCTGGACCAGAAGCTGTCGGCGTTCCGCAAGGCCGGGATCCAGATCCTGTCCGATGCGGACGGAACCGGTTACGAAGGCCGGCGGATTGCCTTTCTCCATCCGCGTTCCACTCACGGGGTCTTGATCGAGCTGGTGGAGGAGTGAGGAGGCGGGGCGGCCCGTCCTCGGAGAAGGAGGGATTTTGGAACGCATTTCCATCGGCATCATTGGAGGCAGCGGTCTCTACGGCATGGAAGGACTGGAGGAGGTGGAGGAGGTGGCGGTCGAGACGCCTTTCGGTCCTCCCTCCGACCGTCTGGCGGTCGGAAGGTTGAGTGGGAAACGGGTCGCCTTTCTGGCCAGGCACGGGCGGGGGCATCGCATCCTGCCTTCGGAGCTCAACTTCCGGGCCAATATCTACGCCATGAAGGTCCTGGGAGTAGAGATCCTGATCTCTGCCAGCGCCGTGGGATCTCTCAAGGAGGAGCATCGCCCGCTGGACATTGTCATTCCCGATCAATTCGTCGATCGGACCCGGGGGCGCGTTTCGACCTTTTTTGGAGAGGGACTGGTGGGACACATCAGCTTTGCCCATCCGGTATGCCCGGACCTGAGCCGGCTGCTGGAGTCGGCGGCGGCGGCCGTCGGGGTGAACGCAAGGCGGGGGGGTACCTATCTCTGCATGGAGGGGCCGGCCTTTTCGACCCTGGCCGAGTCCAATCTCTACCGAAGCTGGGGCATGGACGTGATCGGGATGACCAATCTGCAGGAAGCCAAGCTGGCCCGGGAAGCTGAGATCTGCTACGCCACCCTGGCCCTGGTGACCGACTACGACTGCTGGCATCCGGAACATGACGCGGTGACGGTGGATCAGGTGATCGCCGTTCTGAATCAAAACAGCGAAAACGCCCAAAAGTTGATCCGTGAAGCAGTGGCCCAACTGGGGGAAACGCCGGACTGCAAGTGCCGTTCTGCGCTCAAGTCGGCGCTGCTGACGGATCGGAGCCGCATTCCCGCCGCCACCCGGAAAAAACTGCACCCGATAATCGGCAAGTACCTTGACTGACCTCCCTCTGTTTCGCCTCTTGTGAGTCGCTCCGTCGCATGGGACGGGGGCGCGGCTAAGTGAAAAGTGAATAGTGGTCAGTGGATAGTTATTGGATCCAAGGGTTAAGCTTGTTGTTGACCTCGGCGCAATCGTTCAATGAGTGAAACCCGGTCATCAGGCACTTGCCTGCTTTCAGGGCTGACCACTAACCACTGATAACTGACAACTGTCTGAACCTCCCGGTTCAAGGAGAACCTACCCCCAATGTCAATCCTTGTTGTGGGCTCGGTGGCTTTCGACTCCGTTCAAACCCCGTTTGGCAAGGCCGACGAGGTTCTGGGAGGCTCCGCCTCCTATTTCTCCCTGTCGGCCAGCTTTTTTGCTCCGGTCCGACTGGTTGCCGTGGTTGGAGATGACTTCCCGGAAGACCACCTTCAGTTGTTCAGGGATTTCTCCATAGACATCCGGGGGCTGCAAAAATCGCCGGGAGAGACCTTTCGCTGGAAGGGCGAGTACGGCTACGCCCTCAATGAGGCCAGGACCCTGGATACCCGCCTCAACGTATTCGAAAGCTTCAGTCCGCGCATTCCCGACCCTTACCGGAAGTCGGATTGCGTCTTTCTGGGCAACATCGATCCGGTGCTGCAGGCAGGTGTGCTCTCCCAGGTGGAAAAACCCCGTTTCGTGGCCTGTGACACCATGAATTACTGGATCGAGTCCAAGCCCGATGAACTCCGGGAGACGCTACAGCGGGTGGATATCCTGATCATCAACGATGCCGAAGTCCGGATGCTCACCGGGGAGCACAACCTGACCAGGGCGGCCCGGCGCATTGCCGAGTGGGGCCCCAAGACGCTGGTCGTCAAGAAGGGTGAATATGGAGTGGCCATGTACCACGGCGGATCCATCTTCGGCGCTCCGGCTTTCCCCTTGGAGGAAGTCTTTGACCCCACCGGGGCCGGGGACAGTTTTGCCGGAGGTTTGGTGGGTTATCTGGCGCGGTCCGGTACGCTCAATGACGAATCCCTTCGCCAGGCGGTCATATACGGCTCGGTGATGGCCTCCTTCAACGTGGAAGACTTCAGCCTGAACCGGCTAAGGACTTTGAAAACGTCCGACATACGGCGTCGCTTCCGTCAATTCAAGGAACTCACCCACTTCGAAGCCGGAAACTCCCTATAGGTCACAACATCCATGCGATTCGCCAAGGCAGAGGCCCTGGGCAACGATTTCGTGATCGTCGATGCCGGGCAACTGGCAGGGAAGGATGTCTCCCGGGTTGCCCTGCAGGTCTGCCGGCGTTCCCTCGATCTGGGAGCGGACGGCTTGATCTTGTTTCGGGAGACGGAGGTCTCCGGACAGCCGCGCTTCTCCATGCAGGTCTTCAATGCGGACGGGAGTGAGGCGGAGATCTCCGGCAACGGCCTGCGCTGCCTGGCGGCGCTGCTGATCCGGCAGGGGCAGGCACCCGGCGGGACGCTGGTTATCCAAACGGGCGCCGGCGCCAAGCGGTTGAGGCTGACCGACTCCAAAACACCCGGATACTGCTTCAATCTGCTGATGGGAGAGCCCATTCTGGAGCCGGCGGCCATCGACTTTCGACCGGATCCGCCCGGCGCCTCGCTGGTACGGTATCCGCTGATGGTGGAGGACCGCATCCACCCGGTCACGGTCACATCGATGGGCAACCCGCACTGCTCACTGCTGGTGGCGGATCTGGAGAAAACCGATTGGGAAGGATTGGGGCGGCTGATTGAAGTCCACCCCTGCTTTCCACGGCGCACCAACGTGGAGTTCGTGCAGATTCTCGACCGATGCAACCTGGCCGTGCGCTTCTGGGAGCGCGGAACAGGGAAGACCCTGGCCTCGGGCACGGGCGGCTGCGCCGCGGTAGTTGCCGCTTGCCTGAATGGGGTGTCCGATCGGGACGTTCAGGTCCACACCCCGGGAGGAATCCTGCAGGTTCACTGGCAGGAGGACAACCAAGTGTCGCTCACCGGACCCGCTCGGATCGTCTGCCAGGGCCAATACTATCCCCTGGAGGACTGACCTGCTCTCATGGGGACAGGGAAACGGGCCACGTAGTAAAGGGCTTGCAGGAAACAGACGGCGCTGGGCATGCTCTGACTTGTGCTTTTCCCTTCAGCGCGAACATGCTCCCTCGACCGTAGTGACCGCTACGCTCTTCGGTCGCGAGCACGCGCTGAAGGGGAAATTCCTGCGCCATGATCATGCCCCCTGGTGAGAAATGCGGGTTAAGGAGGAGAAGCCGTGCCGGTCGAAAGCCGAACCATCCACTTGTCCACGCGAGGCTTCTGCGATGTGGTGGACATTACCCCTGAAATCGAATCTGCCCTGGCCGGCCAATCGCTCTCGGACGGCGTGATTACGCTGTTTGTTGCCGGTTCCACGGCGGGCCTGACCACCCTGGAATATGAACCGGGTTGTGTGCAGGATCTCCAGGACGCGCTCGAACGCCTGTTGCCTCAGTCCGCCCACTATGCTCACAACGCCCGCTGGGGCGACGGCAACGGCTTTTCCCACACCCGGGCGGCCCTGCTGGGTCCATCGCTGCAGGTTCCTTTTGCCGACAGGGAGTTGAAAACCGGTACCTGGCAGCAGGTCGTGCTGGTTGACTTCGACAACCGCCCCCGTCAGCGGAAAGTCCTGCTGCAGTTCATCGGCGAGTAGGGGACTTCTTCTTCCCTGGGTATCGGACAAGGAGCCTTGTGCGGGCCTGAAGAATTACACCCCCCTTGAGGAGCAAGTGGGATGGGAGGAGACCCTACCCGGGAGCGCGGGCGTCCCGCCCGCATGCACTCCCATTCGGTGCCGCTCAGTTTCCCTGCGATCCAGCACCCGGCCGCCCAGTCGCACGATCCGGAGCCGAGCCGTGCCCCCCACCGCATCAGCCTTCGCCTGCGGCTCGGCTTCTGCGACTCCCCCTCCAGGGGGGAGTGATTCGAGGCCAGCACAAGACTTCCAGTAGAACTCTTGTGCAATCCATTCATGGTTTACACAATAAACCGCATACATGGTTTACACGGCCAGTCTTCTTTATGT